>CAVHEY010000119.1:0-1640 GCA_963635155.1 Bacteroides stercoris | reverse complement strand
TTTGAAGATGTGACAAGCGCCGAGGACTTTTCGGAAGCCCTTGGATTTTCCATAGACGCGCCGGAGGGTGCCAAAGACGTGAGCTACTCCGTGGCTTTCGGCGAAACGGCAATCGTGGATTTTAGCCTTGACGGTCATTCCTATACTTATTACGCCTCAAAAAACATCGAGGACATTTCCGCCGACAGCGATTCGGAAAACACCCTCTGCCAAACTTGGGAATCGGGTGGGATAAACTATCTTCTGTTGAACACCGACGGCGCAAGCAAAACCGAATTTGAAAAGGTGATGGCGGCTTTGCAGAACGCATAAAGCTACGAAAAGTTACGAGCTACGGTCTTACGGCGGCATCAACCCGCTGCCGGGCAAATTCGGAACTGTAGCCTTTAGAAACGCGCGCCACCGGGCGCGCCGCAAGTCAAAATGCAGCATTACAAAAATGTCTGCATTTTTTTATTTTTTGTCCGACATTTGGGGCGGCTCCTTCGTATCTATATACGGAGGGGCAGGAAAAGGGTCCTCGGCGCGGGAGACCCATGGGCTTTCCTCCCTCCCCTAATAAGATTTAAAAAATTTCAAAAGGAGTATCACAAAATGAAGAAAAACAAGATTTTAAGAACGGCTTTGAGCCTTACGCTGGCTCTTTCCCTTGTATTGGGCGGCAGCGCCGCAGCCTTTGCGGGTACCACTGCCGAATACGCGGAAGAAACCCCTATGCTTATTTCCACCGCACCGACAACCGCATCGGCAGCAACCTCTACGCTGCTTACCTCCACCACAAAGACAAGCAGCACGAAAACCGTCGACCTGACTTCAAAACAGATTTTGAAGAAGCTGAAAAAGTCCCTTGGCAAAAGCTACACCAGCGACACTGCCTACACAAAAAAGTATCTTCAAGATTACTACGGGCTGAACATGAAAAAGGTCGTAAACTGGGCGGCGGAAACAAGTTCAAACTCCGCTCTCCAGTCCGACTGCGCGATCATTTTGAAGGTAAAAAAAGGCTACGCGAAAACCGCCGCAAAGAAGCTGCAAGAGGGCTACGAGCAGGTTCTCAGCTATAACCGTATGTATGACATGGACCTTCAGCGGGTGCTTCAGGCAAGGCTCTACATAAACGGCAACTACGTCGCCCTCATCATCGAGGGGAAACAGGCGGACGACAGCCTTAGCGCCGAAGAGCAGGCAAAGTACGCAAAATCGCAGGCGAAGAAAATCGACAAGGCATGGAAGAAGATTTTTGGCAGCGCAAAGAACAAAATCAAGATTCCAAAGGACAGCGGAAGCAAGAATGTCTTTGACATGACGGAAGACGAGGCTGCCTAAGATGGTCTTTTCCAGTCTCACCTTCCTGCAAGGCTTCCTGCCCCTGTGCCTGCTGGTATATTTTGCATCGCCGATAAAGCTGAAAAATCTCGTGCTGCTGGTATTCAGCCTGATTTTTTACGCCTGGGGGGAGCCGATTTATGTGGCTCTGATGATATTTTCCACCCTGCTGGACTACACCTGCGGGCGGTTGGTGGAAAGGGCAAGGAGCCGGGGAGCTTCCCCGAAGCCGCCGCTTCTTGCGTCCCTCATTATCAACATCGGGCTTTTAGGGGTATTCAAATACAGCGATTTTCTGGTGGGCTGCGTTAACT
>CAVHEY010000118.1:0-4610 GCA_963635155.1 Bacteroides stercoris | reverse complement strand
AGCGGGAACGGCAGATCCGACATCGTGATGCAGACGGTGCAGGTACGCAAGGGACGCGTGATTATTTTGGAACTGAAAGCAGCGGGCAGCATTGCAGAAATGGAGGCAGCCTGCGACCGCGGGCTTGCCCAAATCGAAGAGCAGCATTACGCAGAGCCTTTTATAACAGAGGGCTATCCCGAAGTGAAAAAGTATGCCCTGAGTTTTTGTAAGAAAGAGTGCATGGTAAAAAAAGCCTGAAACGAAATTGACGCTTTACAACGCATCGTAAAAGTATATGATATAAATACGGAACGGCGATTGCAGAACTGTTATTCAAAGAACTGACAAGAGAAGAAGACCTTGGAATATCGAGAATTGACGGCTGCGACGAGGGCGAAGGTGTCGGCGCCGAGCGCGGCGCGGCTCAGGAAAAGCTGTCGATTGCAAAGAACCTCAAGAACTCCGGCATCTCGCTCGACGTAATCGCAAAGAACACAGAGCGAACCCTGAGTGAAGTGGCGGAGCTGTAGCCCGGGCTGAAATTTGGGCTGCAAAAAGTAACGAAAGAATGGAGCGAGGCTGCCTGCAATCCTATGATTTTGACGGGCAGTCCTTTCTTTTTCACCGAATTTTGGAAATTATTTTATCTATAGAATAAAATTATTAAAATTATTGAATAAAATCATGCAATACCCCTTGTTACTTCCTTGCAAAAATCGTATAATAAGGCTATATGGAGCCAATGTCGCTGGATTTTGGCGAAATAAATAAAACGAAAAATTTGAGATTATGAAAAGGAGAAGAAAAGTACGATGAAAAAGACTTTAGCAATTTTACTTAGCTTGGCTTTGATGATTTGTATGATTCCGGCAACGGCTGCAACGGCTTGGGCAGAGGCAGTCGCGCTCACGAGCGATAATGTTAAGCTGAATAAAGATACTGCGGTATACGATGGTAAGCAACAATCTGTTTACGAAATAGTGACTGTGAACGGTAAAAATTTGACGAGAGACACCGACTATACCGTGTCCTTTGGAACAGGGGACTGGAAAAGCGTCGGTAAATATACCGTCACAGTAACTGGAAAAACTAGTGACGATTCAGGATATTCCGAAAGTGTTGAAAAGGAGTTTAACATAACAAAATACGACCTGAGCAAGGTTCGCATTTTGATTGATAACCAAGTAACATCGAATAGTTTTAGCGAAAACACGCCGCTTGATTTGAGTATCTTTGGTTCCGATACGGTTCGTTATTATGTAAACGGCAATGCTGCTTCAGATGACGAAGTGTCTATGCTGAAAACAAATATACAGGCGAAACTAACTAAGAAAAGCAATACATACTACAGTGTAGCGTTCGTGTGCAAATCGGGTTCTGAAGGAAACTTTGACGGAACTGTTAGCGGAACAAACTTTAGCATTGTAAAAGATATAAGCAGCGCGACAGTTACGAACGCAAGCGGATACAATATCCTGTCTGACAGCGTAATAAACGCTGGGGTATACGATGGCAAGAATAAGGATCTGGCAAGTATCGCGAGAGGGATTAAAGTAACTGTTGGCAGTGAGGAGTTGAAATATGGTACGGACTATACTTTCGTTTGTGATGACACGAAGAGTGCCGGAACTCATGACTTGATTATTAAGGGGATTGGAAACTACGGGGGTGCAAAAAGCAACATAAGGGTAACGATTGCTGCGAGAAGTTCATCGAATGTAACATGGAATACCATTCCTGACCAAACGATTGCGACTATGAACGATATTGATCCGGTACTTCGTGATAACGGTCTTGGAATTACTTTAACCAAAGAGACTGATTATTGGCTTGGAAGCACATCGGGTAGCGAAGGAAACAAAGGCTATATATCTGTAACCCTGAGTGGAAACTATGGCGGGACAACTTTGTCTTTGCCGTTCAATATCGTTTCAAGTGACAAAAACGTGGCAAATATGAAGGTGTACTACACCTATAATTATAACAGCTATGATACAGATGTAAAAAAGATCTACGAAACCGGCAGCACCTACACCGGCTATTCGCAGGCTTTGTCCGGAATCACGGTTTACTCAACTTATAGCCAATACGGAACAAAGACGCAGCTTTCGACTTCGTATTACGATGTAGTTTATGAGTATACCGATTCGAACAACAAGGTAGTTTCTACCACATCGCCAAAAGATGCAAAGACATACACCGTATATATTCAGGGTAAAAACGGCTATGCCGGCAAGAAAGAGATCGGTACCTATACCATTCCGCAGTATAACTTAAAGAATGCTGACGTGTCGATAACGGTAGCAAGCGCTACGTCCGCTCCGTCGGTGTCGGTTAGAACGGCAGGAGGAGTATATTTCACAAAGGACGTTGACTACACGGTTTCAAGCTATGCCAGCAGCAACAAGGCAAATGTTTATGTAACCATCAGCCCGACCACGAACGGAAATCTGACCGGATATTTGACAAAGACCGTTGCGGTTAACGCCACATCGATTTCCTACTGTACGGTAAGCTTCTCCGATGGTAAGACCAGCGCAGCTTACACGGGATACACAATTCCGAAAACGGTTGTGGTAAAATACGGTTCAACGACCTTGACCCAAGGTTCGGAATATGATTTGACCATCAAGAATGCGGCGGGAACCACCGTAAGTTCCGTAAAAGATGCAGGAACTTACACATTTACCATCACCGGAAAGAACGGCTGGTATGGAAGCACAAACCTGTACTTCACCGTAACCGGCAACGACATTTCCACATACACCGTAGTTCTTGACAAGACCAGCATCGACGCCACCGGCTATGCGGTAACGCTTCCGAAGGTTACGAAGGTTTATAGCGGCTCCACCACCCTTTCCTCCACGAACTACACGGTAAGCTACCGGAACGCGGCGGGAACCACCGTTACCAGCGCTTACGCTCCGGGAACTTACAAGGTTGCGGTGACAGGCGCGGGCAAGTATAGCGGTACGGCTTATGCTACCTTCACCATCGTAGGCAAGAACCAGACCATCACCGGCGTGGAAAGCACCTACAAGGTTTATCCGACATCGGACGCTTTCAAGCTTTCACCAAAGGCAACCGAGGGAACTTTCACCTACACTTCCAGCGACAACACCGTTGCTACGGTTTCCTCCACGGGAGTTGTAACTCCGCTGAAAGCAGGCAGAGCAAAGATCACCATCAAGACCACGGGCAACACCAAATACAATCCGGCTGAATTTTCAACGGTAATCAAGGTATACCCGACAAAGGCGGTTATGACCAAGAAGCCTTGGACAGCAGGAAAAGGCAAGATCAAGGTTCGTTGGAACAAACAGGACAACGTAACGAGATATGAAATCAGATACTCCAGAGTAAAGAGCTTCGCAAGCGGAACTTATATCACAAAGAAAGTAGATGCCGCTCAGAATGACTACACGACCCAGTCCACTACGATTAAGAATCTGCAAAGTGGACAGAAATACTATGTAAAGGTTCGCGCCGTAAAGGAAGTTTACAACGATAACGGAAAGAAACTCACCTACTACGGATCATGGTCGGGTTGGAGATCAATCAAAGTTCAGTAACTAATACAAAGTAAATAAAGTATTGCGCAGGCAGCCGAGCATCGGCTGCCTGCTGTTTTGCGGCTATACTTTTTTTCTTTTTTGTGGTATACTTTCTTGACGACTTTTTTACAAGGGTCGCTGAGAAAGGGAAAAAAATGGAGTTCAAACTACATTCCGAATACAAGATGATGGGAGATCAGCCGGAGGCGGTGGCGCGGCTTGCCGCAGGCATCGCCGAGGGCAGGAAATATCAGACCCTCATGGGGGTAACCGGCTCCGGAAAGACCTTTACCATGGCGAATCTGATCCAGCAGGTGCAGAAGCCCACGCTGGTGATTTCCCACAACAAAACGCTGGCGGCGCAGCTTCACGGCGAGTTTAAGGAGTTCTTCCCGGAGAACGCGGTGGAGTATTTTGTCAGCTATTATGACTATTACCAACCGGAGGCTTATGTGCCTTCCACGGACACCTATATAGAAAAGGATTCCGACATCAACGACGAAATCGAGAAGCTCAGACACTCGGCAACGGCGGCGCTGGCAGAGCGCCGGGACGTAATCATCGTCGCATCGGTTTCCTGCATTTACGGCTTGGGAAGCCCCTTTGACTACGAAAACCAGATGCTTTCCCTTCGTCCGGGCATGGAAAAGCCCCGCAGGGACATTTTGCGCAGGCTGGTGGACATTCAGTATGTCCGAAACGACATGGCATTCGAGCGGGGGAGCTTTCGCGTCCGGGGAGATGTCATCGACATCTATCCTGCAGGTGCAGAATCCGCCGTCAGAGTGGAGCTCTTTGGCGACGAGGTGGAATCAATCAAGGAAATAAACCCTGTCACAGGGGAAATCATCGGGCTGAGAAACCACATCGCCGTCTATCCGGCGTCCCACTATGTGACTTCTCCGGAAAAGATGGAAAAGGCGATAGAAACCATAGACGCGGAGCTTGTCGAGAGAGTGCAGTGGTTCAAGGACAGAGGAAAACTCTTGGAAGCCCAGCGAATCGAGCAGCGGACGAGATACGATCTGGAAATGCTTCGGGAGGTGGGAAGCTGCAAGGGTATCGAAAACTACT
>CAVHEY010000117.1:0-4833 GCA_963635155.1 Bacteroides stercoris | reverse complement strand
CAGGGAAGTTAAACAGCGTTTCATCGCCGCCCATGCTCATCCACTGATTGAACTCCTCGCGATAGGTGTCCGCGGCTTCGATTTCCGCAAAGCTCATGCCCTCCCAAGCGCCGAAATTCATTTCCTGTAGCTTCGGAAGTGCCTCGTGGGGCTTGTCTCCATAGATCGTCGCAAAGGTTTGCTCCGTGCGCAAAAGCCCGGAGGTGTAGCAGTCCGCATTGTCCGCAGACGGGTAAATTCCCTCTGCCGCAAGCCTTTTTATCAGCGCAAAACCCTCGGCTGCCAGTGGAATATCCATCTGCCCGTAATACCAGTTTTTCAAATTGCCCTCGGTGATTCCGTGGCGTATAAAATACATATAGGAACCCATAAATTCTCTCCTCGCATAGCTTGTAATTGCATAAAATTCTATAAATATAAATAAGATGAAGTCGGTCTTTCGGCTATTTCAGGCGTTGACCCAGCCCGCAGAACACCCGGTGAACCTCGTCGGATTCCTTGCCAAGCCAAAGCAGCGTCCTTCCCACGCTTTCCCGCCAAGCCCGCCTGTCCGGGTCGATAGGCACAACGCCCTGGGAGATATCGTCCACGATCCAAATCTTATCCTGAAGCGGCTCGTCGTACATTTTCAGTACGCCCTTCGCCTCCGCCCCCTCTAAAACGCAGGCGTAAACGAATTTTTCCAGCCCGCAGATGACCTTTTTCGAAAGGTCAATGGCCAGGTCTTCATCGCAGAAAAATATATCGTCATCACTGAAATTCCAATGTTCTTTTGCATATGCAAGCTTGCCTTGATAGGCGCCGCCGAAAATCAAAATCATAGTTTCACCCCTCCCTTTAGCAAAGCACCAGCGCGAATACGCCCATAAGTTCACCCCAAAGGATTCCGTAGCCGGCGATGTCCCCGCTCATGCCCCCAAGATTTTTTTTCGCATATTGAATGGAAATGAGACAGCCCAGCGCCGTAAAGCCGCAAACGATGAGGGTTGCGATAGGAAGAGCGGAGCAGAAAAACGCCGCCGCTGTGATGATGAGAAGCAGGGCAAGCAGGAGGAAAATCCCGTTTTTTGCGGTGGTTTTCTCCCTTGCAATCCTTTCACAGGCAGCAGTTTCCGCTGAAGTTGTCATAGCCCCAGCGGTATCAATCGCGGCGGTTTCAGCCTCGGCAGTTTCAACCGAAGCGGTTTTAGCCTCGGCGGCACGAACCGCAGCTGTCTCAACCGCAGCCCCAATCACGGAAGGCTCTGTTCCGCCTTCTGCCGCAAGCTCTCCCCTGGTTACGGTCTCGCTTTCTGTAGGACTTTCCGCCGAAACCTCGTCTGGAATCTCCATGTCCGAAACCTCCGAAGCAGCCTCGTCCTCAGATGGTTCCGAAGCCACTGCCTGAGAAGCCGCCTCTTTCATCTTTGCATACTGGCTCTGAGCCATAGGCTTTGCAATAAGCACGTGCAGCCCCGAAACGGCGCGGCTCATGACTACGATCATGACCATATTGACAAAATCCACCCCGGTGGTTACCGCAGTGGACAGGAAACAAAAATATCCCAGCACGAAGAAAATCATGCTTACCACCGCGAAGGCTCCGGTATTGCTGTCTTTGAGAATCCTCTGCCTGTCCTCAAGAGGGCGCCTTGACATGATAGCGTCGCAGCAGTCCATGAAGCCGTCCATGTGCATGAAGCCGCACAGCGCGAAAGGCAGGAGCGTAATCAGAAAGCTTACCACAAAAAAGGGGAAGCCGAAGTAAACCAGGGCGAAATAAGCCGCCGCCCAAATAATTCCGATCATCAGTCCCACCAGCGGCAAGAAGCCCAGCATGAGACTCTGATAATTTTGATTCCAGCGTTTTGACGGGCAGGGCAGCGAACAAAAATTGCCCCATGCCATCATAAAACCGGTAAAGTATTTCATATGTTTTGTCCTGCGCGCAAAAATGCGGCAGTCTCCTTTCCTGTGTTAGTTTATGATTCCTATTTATATTGATATTTAAACCCGTAAGTCACCTCGATGACCCTGTCGCAAACCCGGGCGAGGGTTCGGTCCAGCAGGGCAAGCCCCTGACGATACGGCTCCGTAAAATCGTCGAAAGCGAAGCTGTCCGAGTAGATATAATCCGAAACGAAGACGGAATTGCCCGTTGCAAGAGCAAAGCGTTCAAGCTCCTCAGCAAGCCTCCGAGGTGCGTCAAAATCAACGCTTCCGTCCTCCCGAAACATCTCGTTTGACAGAAGCGCCGTTACGCTGTCAAGGAGAAATACCCCCCGGGGATCCACTTCCCTACGGTCAACCGTTCGCGCGGTGAGAGCCTCGCAGATGTGAAGACCCTGCTCGACAGTTTCAAAGCCCCAGCCCTCCCGCTCCGCTAAGTGCCTGCGGATCCGCGCCAAATCCTCTTCGTCCCTGGGAATCATCGTCGCAAGGTAGTAAAGGGGAAGCCCCGCTTCCTGCGCCATATTTTTGGCAAGCTCCTGGGCGTGATAAGATTTGCCGTTCTTACAGCCGCCGCTGATAAAAATATTCATTAAAAGAAGTTTCCTTTCTTGCGTTCGTCGAGATAATCCGCGTCGATGGAACCCTCAGCAAAGGTCGCCATGCCGTTCATCGCCGCCGTCGCGGCTTCGATAATCTTGAAGCTGATGGGACAGCCGCTGCCCTCGCCAAGCCTCATATTTAAATTGAAAAGCGGTTCGATGCCAAGCTCCTTTACGGCGATCAAATATCCCGGTTCCAGACTTTGATGGGAGCCGAACATGAAATTTACGCTCTTCGGGGCGATTCGAGCGGCAGCAAGGGCGGCAACTGCGGAGATATAGCCGTCGATTACCACCGGAAGCCTGTAGTACGCCGCGCCTGCAAAAGCCCCCGCCATGGCGCAGATATCAAAGCCGCCTACCGCGGCGAGAATTTCAAAGACCGATGCGCCGTTAAGTTTGGAAACGGAGCTTTCTACAATCTCTATCTTCTTCGCAAGACCCGCGTCGTTGAGTCCGCCGCCGCGCCCTACAACGGTTTGGGCGGAGGCCCCCGTCAGAGCCGAAAGCACGCAGGCGCTGGTGGTAGTGTTTCCGATCCCCATTTCGCCCACCCCGAAGATTTGACAGCCGGAATTTTTGATTGCTTCAACCGCTTCGATTCCCGTAAGGAAGGCTTTTTCGCACTGCTCCATGGTCATTGCGGGACCCTTCGCAAGGTTTGCGGTGCCACGTCCCAGGGAGCGGTTGACAATCTTTCCGGCGAATTTCCCGTGAGTCTTTTCGCTGCCTGAGATGAACGCCATCTTGTCCGTGTAAAGGTCTTGGGGAATATCCATTTTCACTCCCATATCGCATACCAAAAGGTCGATCCCGAAATACTGCGCCAGCGCGCTGACGCCGGTGAAGTGGCGGGTAAAGTTTATGGTCTGGGACAGGGTAACGGACTGGGGAGCAGAAGCCACGCCCTCGTCTACAACACCGTTATCGGCGCTCATAACCACGATCGCTGCCCGAGACACATCGTTTCCGTAAGCCTTGCCGGTGATTCCTGCAAGTTGGATCGAAATATCCTCCAGCTTTCCCAAGGCTCCGGTAGGCTTTGCCAGAACCTCCTGCCGCGCCTCTGCTTCGGAAACCGCCTCAGCCGAGAGGTCGCCCCCAGTTTCAATTTCTTTTAATATTTTTTCTATTTCACGATTCATAATTTTAAACTCCTTTCAAATTTCAAGTGGGTTCGTGATTAAAATCCATTTGCGGGTGCCTGCTTCCTGCTTCCCGGGCGGGGCATTTGGCTCCCTCGCCTTAGCGATCACCGCTATCCGATATATCCGCCGCAGGTAAGCCATTCAAGGCACGAAAGAGCGTCCCTGGCCTCTATGGTAAGGGTGGTTTCCGGGGCGCACAGCTCCGAAATCTGCCCGAAAATCGCTCCCATGTCCAGGCTGCCCTCGTCAAAGGCGCTGTGGCTGTCGCCGGTGCCGTCGTTGTTATGCAGGTGAAAATGTCCGATGTACGGCGCCAAAACTTCGATCCATTTAGTCACCGGAATTTCCGCGGAAGTCGTGGCGTTTGCGTGTCCCACGTCAACACAGAGCTTTATCGCCGGATTTTCGATGTTTTTCATCAAATCCAGCAGCATATAGGGCTCGTCCTCCAGCACATTTTCGATGTAAATGGAAAAACCGGGAGGTTTGTTCCTCATAAAATTTTCCCAGAATTCCGCGCCTTTTTTCGCGTACCACTCCTTAAAATAGATGAAAGGAAGCCAGCCCGTGTGGACAACCATGCGATTTATCCCCAGCGCCGAAGCGACTTCGTATGCCTCGTTCAGCCGCCCCATGGCAAACTCCCGCGCCCGATGGTCGATGGCGGAGGGGTGGATTTCCGTAAAAGGTCCGTGGAGAAAAAGATGGGAAGGATCTTCGATATTTGCAAGTTTCGCGTCGCTTCGTATGCTTTCCAGGAGCTTTCCGCGATTTTTCCCGTCAAGAGACTGGGAGATGCAGGTGTGATTTATTTCAAGCCCCACTCCGAAATCCCGGGCGAGGCTTACCGCGTCCTTTGAAAAGGTGGCGATAAAAAGTTTTTCTTTCATATAAATCCTCGTTTTCTATTTATAACAAGTACATTTTATCACAACCGCCGCCGAAAAAAAAGCGTACGCCGCAGGAAAACCGCAGGAATGCAAAAATATTTCTGAAATACCTATTGAAATTCAGAAAAAGTCGTGATAAAATATCAGTGTGAGAGAAAATTTCATAATACTTATGTTCTTCATCCGCAAAGCTGCGTCAGGCACGGACTTTGGGGATGAAGCTAAGATGGAAGCAGGTTAGAGTCCTGCGCGGTCCCGCCACTG
>CAVHEY010000116.1:0-4882 GCA_963635155.1 Bacteroides stercoris | reverse complement strand
TTCTCCGTCCGTATCCGATGGGTAAATCTTATTTCCCCGCTTCATATAGGCATCGGAGCCTCCTGCAAGAACCAACACGCAGTTTTCCATATCCTGTGCCTTTTTGAGCGCCGTATAAACCGCGGTGTCCCGGTCGGTAATGATGATCGCCTTTTCCTTATGGTCGATATAGCTTAAGATTTCGCTGCAAATCTTGTTGATGTCTTCCATTCCGGGGTCAAGCTCGGTGATAACCACAAAATCCGCGTATTTTTCGGCGATTTCCCCCGCTTCCTTTCTCCGGTTAAAGGCCTTGCCGCCGACGCAGCCGAAGACGAAGCCCACCTTGCGGTCCGGGTACTGCTTCTTTACATAGTCAAAAAGCACCTGATAGCTCATCTTATTATGGGCGTAATCAACGATTACGTCAACGCCGTCTTTCAGCGTGTAGGTTTCCATTCGTCCCATGACCTTGACCGTTTCCAATCCTTTGCGGATTGTTTCCATCGGCACACCCAGCGAAGCCGTCACCGCAATGGCGCAAAGGGCGTTGTAAGCGTTATACCCTCCGCCGATGTTCACTCTGAACGCTTCTTCTTTGCCGAAAACCACTGCCTTTAAAATTAAATATCCCGGCTTTTCATCGACCTCCTTGCCGTAAATGTCAGGCTCTATGCCGCCGATCTCATTCATGCCGAAGGTGACGGTTTTCTCGCAATTTTTCCTTGCAAAATCCAAAGCGCGACTCATATATTGCGGATCCATGTCCATGTTCACACAGCCGATTCTGCTCTGCCGGAAAATTTTCAGCTTCGAGGTGAAATAGTCCTCCATGTCCTTATGCTCCGCCTCGGAAATATGATCCCGGGAAATGTTGGTAAAGGCACAAACCGCAAAGTTTAGATCCAGCGTCCGGTCGTATTTGAGGGCTTGGGAAGAAACCTCCATGGCAAGATATTCGCAGCCGTTTTTTACGCAGCCGTCCAGGATTCTGTGAAGCTCTATGGTTTCCGGCGTGGTCAGCTTATAGGCTTTTTCTCTGTTCTTCCCGTCATAGGTATAGATGCCCGAAGAAAATCCGATTTCCCTGCCGGAGTGGATATCCAGTATGGACTTGATCATACTCGCAGTGGTGGATTTTCCTTTTGTCCCCGTTACGCCGATGAGCTTTATCTTGTCCCAGCTCCGGTCAAAAAAGAAGGCGGAAATCTTTGAAATCGCCCTTCGCATATTGTTTACAACGATATGGGGCGTCGCCGCAAGCTCCGGGTCCTCTCTGCATTCCTCGCAAACCTTGGAACCTGCCTCGCACACAAAGGCTGCCGCGCCCTTTTCCAAGGCATCCCTGAGATATTCCTGCTTAAATCCCGCGCCCTTGCATAGAAACAGCGCTCCCTCCCTCGCTTCCAGCGAATTGTAAGTAATATCTTTTATATCTATGTCAAAATCCGCAGAGTCGGAATTATCCCCTGCCCGAAGTCCCGACTCCGCAAGCATATTCAAAAAATCAGCTAACTTCTTCATACGTGTTCTCCCTCGTTTTCCTGCGTTCTATCGCTGTGATACCAATATCATACCACAGCTTCTTCTATTTTTCCATGAGTTCCCGGATAATATTCTCGGCGGTTTTGCTGACCTCGGTGAAGTTCATGTTAGGAATATACATATTTTCCACCATCATATGTTTTGCCTTTGCATTTTCGAGACATTTTATCCCTTTTCCAAGCAAAATATCGAACTCTTCTCCGAGACTTTCGATCAGTTCGGAATTTTTTCCCACGCTGACGGCGTCCATATAGTCCCCCAGGTCTATGAGATAGATTTCCGGCAGCAACAAAACCGTCTCCTCTCCGCTTTCCTCGCCGATTTTTTCCTCCGAAAAAATTTCCCAAGGCTCGATATCATGATATTCGTTCACCGTGGTAAAAGCAATTTTCAGCTCCGGAATTATCAGATGATCTATCTTTTCCTCCGGACAGATCGGGCAGTAAAAGGATTCCACATCAAAGCCTCTGTATATTGCTCCCTCTTTTATGATGCTCATCAGACTGCCGTTGGCGTAACCCACGGGGGCGCTTATGAGATAGACCTTTTTCATGTTTTGAAAAAGGCTCTCCGGATAGGAAATCACCCCGTTTGCGGTTATGGCGCTGGCGAAGCGCTTCCTTTCTCTTCCCGGTCTCAGGGAAATTTCGTAAGGGCTGTATTCTCGCGCCACGATGTCTGCCGCCGTCCTGTAAATCTCACTGTATTCAACGGCTTTGTCATATATGCTTTCAAGGCTTCTGAATACGCTTTTGGCGGCGTTTAAGTAGTTATACGCAATTCTGTACCACTCCGAACATTCCTCGTTCAAATCGATGATTTCTTCTTTATTCGCGGCAATTCCCTCTTCGTTCCAGAACTCTCCCAGGTTTACGATTCGATCCACCGCGCCGGGGGTTATGGGGTCTGTCATATGGGGACTGGTTCCGTCTATCAACGCGATATTTCTGTCTGTCAAAACAACCCCGTCTAAGGAGCTTTCGTCTGCGGAACAGTGAAGATAATCGATGCTTTCGCCAAGCTCCGCAAAGCGGGCACCAATCTTTTTCATAAAGGTTGATTTTCCGCTGCCGGGACCGCCTTTTATGCATATGATCTTCTTTGCCTCTCTCTGTCCCAAAATGTACCTGTAATACGAAAAAAATCCCAACGGTGTATTATTACCGGGGAAATAATGCCTTTCAACGGACAAAGTATTACCTCCTTCAACACAATTTTGTGCAAGCTATCTACTTAACTGCTTTATCTTATGCGAAAGAGGTAATTTCCGTTCGTATTCGTTTATCTTATCTGGTTATCCACGTCTGTGTCTGTATCTGTGTCTTTCTGCTCGTGCTCGTATACCGTGTAAGTTGTCTCAACCGTGTTAGCGGTAGGCGCGCCGGGGAAGGTCACAACCAGCCTTTCCGTAAGAAGTTCATAAAACGCGGTCTGTGAAACATATAAGTATTCATACACAAGGATCACAGGAAGCTCGGCAATAATCAAAATGATGAACGAAAGGAGTCCGTCCCCCGAGCTGAGAAGACTAATCATGCCCGACGGTATCGCCGCCAGGAGCCCCCAACCGATGAAGCTGAGTTCCAGACAGAAAAGCTTGCCCTTGTTTCCCTGCATCAGGCGCTTGCTTTCTTCCACGCACTGAGTCACCGAATAATCCGGATTGTCTGCAAGGATATAGAAGGCTTGACTGTATCTGTAGTAGGCGATGATTCCCGGAATCACAAACAGCAGGGACCACAGGAACGTCTTGACCCAAATCAGAAGCTGCAAGAGGAAAGCCTTTCCGAAAAAGCTGAATCCCTCAAAGTTAAGGGAATAGTTAATTTTCTTCGTCCGGAAGAAAGTAAGCAAAAGCATCATAAAGCCAAGGCTGAAGGCTCCCCCTACGATAAAGTCGTAAAGATCTCCTCCGTATCCGACGCTGGGATAATTCACATGGCTGTTTGCCGGAAGTCCGATATTTGCATAAATATCAGCAGGATCGTAGTTAAATATATAGGAAAGCCCCATCGATACCCCGCTCGTAAGCAAATAAAAAATCAATACCGCGATAAACATCGGCTTCCAATATCCGCGAAGCGCGTTTCTGGCTATCTCTCTGATCTTCCAAGACGGTTCCAAAATAATGTGATTGTTCATATCTCTACCTAATACCCTCTCTAGTTTTCTTGTTATTTGTTATTTGTTCCTTTGATTATACTATCTTTCTTTCCTAAATTCAATCGCTAATGTAAAAAATTTTCTTGACAAATGCCGATTTTCGGTATAGGATAGCTGTATTGCTAGGGGAGCTTTTGCTGAGATTTACCGAAAGCCTTTCTGCGGATAACCCGCCCTTTCGGATAAACCCTCATAACCTGATCCGGTCAGTACCGGCGTAGGGAAGCGTATGCAAATAATTGTGTCTGTGATTTGTAATTCAGAAGTAGCAACGTTATGAACGTAAAGTTACGGATAAACCGTTCCCCTCCCATACATTTTTTGAGGAGGTTTTTTTATGTCAAAAATCGAAACGAACAAAGCCGGCGCACGCCCCGTCTATCCACTGGTGCTCTGCGCCCTGCTCATTGCCCTGTCCTATGTGCTGGGCATGATCAAAATCATTCCCATGCCTTACGGCGGCTCCATCACCCTGTTCAGTATGCTCTGCGCGACCCTCGCCGGGTACTTCTGCGGGCCGAAATGGGGTCTCACCTCGGGCGTTGCTCTGGGGCTTCTGAATTTAATCATCGACCCGGTAATTCTTTTCCCTTTGCAGGTACTCCTGGACTATATCCTCGCCTTCGGCTGTCTGGGGCTTTCGGGCTTCTTCTCGAAGACAAGAAGCGGGCTTTACATCGGATATCTGGTTGCAATTTTCGGCAGGTTCTGCTGCTCCTTCCTTTCCGGCTTCCTGTATTTCGGGCAGTACGCTCCCGAGGGCATGAATCCGGTATGGTACAGCTTCCTGTATAATCTCTTTTATATCGGAGGCGAAGGCGTTCTGACCCTGGTGGTACTGGCTCTGCCGCCTGTCAAAAACACGATTTATCGCCTGAAAGAGGAGCATTTTAAGTAAAATTTAAGTCAAGTATTCTTTTACTTGACTGACCGGGAAATTTCCGACTCGCTAGAAGCGTGCGCCGCCGGGCGTACGATTTCAAAAGCCGCAGGCATATCGACTTGCCCGCGGCTTTTCATTGTGATGTTAGCGAAATCATAATCACCGACGCAGTCCTTGGTTATGATTATAAGTACGGAAAATTTTCGATTTTTCCTCTCCTATTTTCCCTATCTTACTTCCCTTGATATTCGTATTTCGTCTTGTTCAGGAAAGCTTTCATGCCCTCTTTCTGGTCTTCGGTGCCGCAGCATA
>CAVHEY010000115.1:0-4933 GCA_963635155.1 Bacteroides stercoris | reverse complement strand
TTCAACATTGGAATTGGAAAAGACCAGGGCTTGGTCGATGTGATAATTTTCGCTTTGCATTACCTGAGCCAACGCAGAATGTTTTTTGTAATCTTTCCCGCTTTTTATCTCAATCGGCAGAACCTCGCCGTCATGTTCAACGACAAAATCAAGCTCACCAAATTTTTTGTTATTGTAATAATAGCATTTATATCCATGAGCAATCAGCTCTTGAGCGGCAACATTTTCGTATACGGCACCTTTATTGATGTCAGCCTCCAGATTTACAATTTTCAGTTTAAGCCCCTTGCCGTAAAGTGTCGTAAGCATTCCCACATCGGACAGAAAGAGCTTGAACAGCGTACTTTTCTGATTAAGTAAAAGGGGAAGCTTCGGCTCGGTTACATTGAACACGGGAAGGGCTACTCCCGCTTTCCACAACCAGGTGAAGCTGTCGTTCATTTTTTCAAAACGCAAATTCTTTTCGATGTCTGCAATTTTAAAACGCTTATTTTGCTCATTCAGTTCTGCCGGAATCAATTCATAAATATTGGTTAGAAGAAGTTTCTTGTTTTCGGCTTCATACTGTGTAAAATCCAGCTTATACTGTTGTAAAATTGCTTCGTGTTCGTCCATTACCGCATCGATGTTTTCCGTTTGACGGTATTTTTCAACAGCGGCAGGCATTCCTCCGATAATCAGATACAGATGAAAAAGCTGCAACATTTTTTTATGGATTATTTCGTCGACGGCTTTCTTATTCTGATAAGATTTTTTCAAGGATTCAAAAGCCCCGTCGCTTATCTCGAAAAGCTGAAGGAACTCCTCAAAGTCAAGGGGATACATCTGAAGCGATTTCAAATATCCTACCGGGGCTGATTTTAAATTTACGATTTCAACACCAAGCAAGGAGCCGCTGAGAATATAGCGATATCTTTTATCTTCGACGAGAAATTTTATTTTTGTTACAATCTCTTTGTATTTTTGAATTTCATCAAAAAACAGTATGGTCTCCCCCGGAATGATTTTTTTGTTGCTGTACAAAGAAAGTTTGAGAACCAAATCGTCAACATCTGTCGCGTCTTTTAGAATCCTAACAATGTCAGGCTCCCGAATAAGATTAAATTCCACATAGCTACAGCCCTTAGATTCCAGGCAATGGCGGATGATATAAGTTTTGCCCGACTGCCTGACTCCGTACAAAAGAAGCGCCCGTTCATCGTCGCGAATCCAGTCGCATATTTCTTTCTCAATTTTTCGTTTTAGCATCTGCCTTCTCCCTTTGATACATTTTCCAACCGTATTTCACATTGTTTTTGACATTTTTCCAACCGTATTTCATATCATTTTTGACACTTTTCCAACCAAATTATATGCTATTTTTGACACTTTTACAACTGTTTTTTGAAAACCCCGGCGGCTTCGTGCCGATTCAGCGATGCCTCGTATCTCCGAAAGGAAAATTCCGACCCTTAGAATGGCCGGATTCTGCCCCTTGCAATCATCACGACGGCGATCAGCGCCAGCAGAATAAGGGCGGCGGCAAGGACGGCTTCGTAGGTACGGGCAAAGACCTTTTCGCCCTTTTCCCGCTTGCCCAGGGTGTAGACGATGATGCCCGGAGTGTAGAGGATGCTGGCGATGAAAGTCAGGGTAAGACCGGAGGAATAAAGCATCCACACGCCGTAAAGGGTTCCCACAAAAGCAAAGAACCGCGCCGCTGCCAGGGAGCCGCCTTTGCCGATGCTACCGCCTCTGCTTTCGATACCGCTTTCGCCGACTCCTTCGTCGATTCCTTTAGCTTCGCCCATAGCGTTCATGCTGCCCTTATCGCCGGCTCTCGCAAAGCCCTCCCCTCGCAGGGTGACTTTCAGATAGTACAGGGCGCTGAGAAAATAGGGGATCATGATCATGGTGGTGCTGAAAGTATAGAAAACCTGATAGGTGGAGGCACTGAAATAAATCACGATCAGAAAAAGCTGCACCAGCCCGTTGGTCAGATACAGAGAAAAGGAGGGGGAGCCGTTTTTGTTTGAAGCCGCGAAAGCGTTCATAAACACCCCTTGCTTTGCTGCGGAATAGGGGCAGTCTGCGGCGAGGATCGTCCAGCCCAGCAGGGCTCCCGCCAGGGACAAAATCACGCCCACATTTACGATGGCGGCACCCGCAGGGCCGATCACCGCTGCCAAAATCCCCGCCATCTGGGGATTTTTCAGTGCGGCAAGCTCCTCGGTGGTCAGAACCCCCATGCTTAGGATCGCAACGAGAACATAAATGGCAAATATGCCGAGAAATCCGGTCAGGGAGGCTTTCCCCACATCCGAGGAACGCTTTGCCCGGGCGGAAAGAACCACGGCACCCTCCACCCCGATGAAGGACCAGACCGTAGCCGAGGTGGTGGCTTTGATCTGATCGGCAACAGCCGGAGCATTCGCCGAGTTTTCGCCCCAGAAATTGTCCATAAAAATCTGCGGGTCAAAGGCTTTGAGGAAGATAATCGCAATGATGAATACCAAAATCGGAATCAGCTTGGCAATCGTCGTGACCACATTCAGCGCGGCGGCTTCCTGCACGCCCCGAAGGATCAGCAGGTTAAGCAGCCAGATGATTACCGAGGCGCAGATGATCGAAAGCAGATTGTTGCCGTTTTCAAAAATCGGGAAGAAATGCCCCAGAGCGCCGAAAAGCAGGGTGGTGTAGGACACATTGCACAGCAGGGCGCTGAGCCAGTATCCCCAGGCTGAGTTAAAGCCCACAAATTCGCCGAAGCCCTCCTTTGCGTAGCTGTAAATACCGTTGGTGAGGTCGGGGCGGACTTTGTTCAGCCCGAAGAAGCACATCATCAGACAGAACATTCCCACGCCGCAGATCCCCCAGCCGATAAGCACGCTGCCCGTGTGAGCGCCCAGAGCCGCCATGTCCCCCGTTGTAGTGAAGATCCCTCCGCCGATGGTGGAGCCGATGATCATGGCGGTGAGCTTTGTAAAGGACAGGGAACGGTCACTGCCCTGTGAAGTTGTTAGATTTGATTCCTTCATGAATTTTCCTCCTGAGAAAGCAAAGCGCGAAAAGTTTTGCTTTTTATTTTTCTATATTGATAAATTTCGTATTGACAAAACTGCGTGAATGTACTATTGTATTAAATAGATAATACAATTTTGCTTTTGGCTAATATATGAATACCCATTGTGATATAGTATAAACCGAAGATTGGAAATTTATAAGTGAAGAGGGAGGTGATCACATGGACAAAAATTTGCAGGAAAATACGCCGATTTATATGCAGATCATGAACATCGTCAGAGAGGCGATTGCCGCAGGAGAGCTTGCTGCGGGGGAGCGGGTGCCCTCCGTGCGGGAACTGGCAGGGGAATTTGAAGTGAATCCCAACACGATGCAGCGGGCGCTGAACGAATTGGAAAGAGAAGGGCTTTTGGTTTCGGAGCGAACCAGCGGGCGGTTTGTTACGAAGGACGCGGGGCTGATAGGGGAGCTTAAGAAGAGCATGGCGGCAGAGGCGGCGGACAAATTCAGAAGAGAGATGGAAGCGCTGGGATTCAGCAGGGAAGAGATGATGGATTTTTTTCTGAAAAGGTGTGAGTCGGCACCGGAGAAAGAAGCAACATATGAAAGGGTTGGATAATTATGGCAAGGGAATTAAAGCTGGTGCAAAAACCTATCGTTGAAATAAAAAATCTGACGAAAGATTTTGATTCTGTGCGGGCACTTGCGAATGTCAGTCTGGAAATTCCGGAGGGGCATATTATCGGCTTGCTGGGACCGAACGGCAGCGGCAAGACCACGCTGCTGAAAATTCTGGCGGGCTTTTACGGAGAGTACGAGGGGCAGGTTCTCATCGATGGGGAGAAACCCGGGGCAAAGACAAAGGCGCAGGTGGCATATTTGCCTGACAAAAGCGGGCTTCCCGCCGATATGCAGGTAGGGGATATGGTAAAAATCTACAAGACCTTCTTTGAGGATTTCGATGAGGGAAAATGCAAAGCGCTTTTGCAGCTGTTTGACATCAAAATGCAGCAAACCCCAAGCGAAATGTCAAAGGGCATGATCGACAAACTGCAAATTTGCCTTGTGATGGCGCGAAAGGCAAGGCTTTATCTGCTTGACGAGCCCATTGGCGGCGTAGATGTGGAGGCGAGGGAACACATTTTGGATTTGATCATCGAGAATTTTAATCCCAAAGGGACGATGCTCATCGTGACCCATTTGGTTCGGGATATCGAAAGGCTCTTTGACTCGGTGATCGTTTTAAAGCAGGGAAAGATAGAAAAATTTGCGGATTCGGATTCCCTGCGAAGCGAGTACGGAATGTCCCTTGAGGGGGCGCTGAAAGAGATATGTAGGAGTTTATAGGGGTGATGAGATGTTACGGGAAATCTGGAAGATTTTCAAGCTGAATCTAAGGCTTGCAAAGGAAGAAATTACGGCGATGTCCGCAATGATGGCGGGGGCGTGCATCTCGCTTTTTATGATAGGCTGCTTCCCTCCCGGGGTGATTTTAGGATTCATCTTTGCGGCGGCAGGATTTTTGACTCTTGCAAAGGCGGTGTTTCGCATTTTGGTCGAAAGTGAATACGGAGAAGCGCAAATTCTCATAAAAACCTTGCCCTTTGAGGAAAAAAGCAGGAAAATCGGAAGGCTTCTTGGGGCGGGCAGCGCAGTGTTTTTGAACTTTGCGGAGGTGGTTTTGACCCTGTGGGGCGGCTACATCGGTCTTCACGGGTATCGACGGAGCGCTTCTGCAGGCTTCCTCAAATGGCTGTACGGCTGGGGCGGGCTGAAGGTAAGCGCGGGGCAGATTTGGGCGGCGCTCCCGGTGAAAATTTTATTCCTCCTGCTGCTTTCCCTTTGTACGGCGGCGATGTACGAATATACGGTGACAAGAACCCACAGAAAAAGCAGGGGCAGGCTTTCGGAGAGCTATGCTTCCTATTTT
>CAVHEY010000114.1:3299-4950 GCA_963635155.1 Bacteroides stercoris | reverse complement strand
TGGTGCGGTCGAAGGGATTCGAACCCCCATGGTTTCCCACACGGACCTGAACCGTGCGCGTCTGCCAATTCCGCCACGACCGCAAATATCTGATTGAATGCCCGAGGTGCGAGATAGGACGCCCATCGAACATTCACTATTATACAACATCTTTCCCACAAATGCAACGAAAAAATTTACGAAACGGCAATTTCTTTCTTTCGCAACCTGCTGTAAACGCTTCTCCTGATGAGGGCGTAGATAACCGAAAACAGCGGAATGAACAGAATAATCCCGAACACGCCGGAAACCTTGCCTCCCACAACCACTGCAAGGAGCGTCCAAAGCGCCGGCAGACCCACGGAGCTTCCCACAACCTTGGGGTAGACGATGTGCCCCTCAATTTGCTGTATGATAAAGAAGATGATTACAAACCAAAATGCCTGCTTGATGTTCACAACCGCCAGCAAAAGCGCGCCGAAAACCAGACCGATGAAGGCTCCCACAAATGGGATCAGCGACATACAGCCGATCACCACCGAAATGGTTCCGGCATACGGGAATTTCCCGATAAAAAGAGTCACAAAGAACATCGTTCCCAGAATCACCGCTTCCAGACACTGCCCCGACAGGAAGTTCGCAAACGTCTTGTAGGAAAGGCTTGCAATGTCGCAGGCTTCGTCCGCCCATGGTTTTTTAAGATAGGCATATGCAAGCTGTTTCGCCTGCCTTCCCAGCTTTTTCTTGTTCAGCAAAATATAGATGGCAAAAATCAGCCCGAACAAAATATTTGCAACCACCCCGAAAACATTGGTAGCCGCCTGCCCTGCGGTGGAAAGGATCTCGCCTCCATGTTCTTTTAGCCTGTCAAGCATCGTATCCCAGTCAAGATTTTCCATCATGCTGCTTATGTAACTCATGTCCAGCCCGTAGCCCTCCGCAATGGTGATCCATGACTTGTAATTTGCGTTAACGATTCCCGCGATTTTCTTGCCGGATTCCACCAAATTCGGGAAAATAACATTTCCTATCAGATACACGCAAAGCACGAACAGCACCAAGGTAATGATAAGGCTCAGCGCCGTCTTTGCCTTCCCCAGGAACTTCGTGGGGTGCCTTTCGTCAAGCCACTGGATTTTTCGCTCGAAAAACCCCATCGGCACATTCAGTATAAACGCAATGATTCCCCCTGCAATCAGCGGCATAATCAATCCTATCAATGTTCCTGCCACTCCCGCCACCGTCTTTAGGTTCAGCAGTGCCACCAGCAGCGTTACTCCCAATATAACCAAAATAATGCTCTCTCTGAATTTATTCTCCGGTTTGTTTTCCATCTTATCCCCTGTAATTTCTCTGCAACTTCGTTTTTCTCTATTCTACCCTCATTTTCATCGTTTGTAAAGCTAAATTCCGCCGTAAAAGATGCTCATAATGTTCCAGATGCTTACCCCCGCAAGCCCGTATTCATCAATGAAATCGAGCCTCGCCCGCCAGCTTTTTTCATTCTCGAACCAGACGATGTGCTCGCTGCCGTCCGGAGCCGTGTAGGTAAAAAACGGCGCCTGAGCTTCTTCGTCGTACTCCACCGCCGCCCCGTAATATTCAGCCCTTGCAAGCGCCTGATAATTGGACAGCTTCTCCGCCTTTGACTCACCCCGCACAAAGGGGAGCT
>CAVHEY010000114.1:0-2540 GCA_963635155.1 Bacteroides stercoris | reverse complement strand
TCGATATAGCCGTTTTCCACCATACATTCAAGAACCTGCTGCCTGCGCTCCTCCGCCAGCGTCGGGTTCACGTCCGGGGAGTACACCGACGGCGCGTTAGGGATCCCTGCCAGCATCGTTGCCTCGTAATCGTTCAAATCGCAAGGTTTTTTGCCGTAGTAGCCCTCCGCCGCCTCATAGACGCTGTAATACCCCGAGCCGAAATAAATTGAATTCACATAAAGCTCAAAAATCGTTTTCTTGTCACAGAGCTTTTCGATATCCCGTGCCACAAAGACCTCCGCGACCTTGCGGGTAAACTTTTTCTCCTGCGTAAAATACATATTCTTGGCAAGCTGCTGGGTTATGGTGCTTCCGCCCTCGATAAGGCTTCCCGCCTCGATATTGTGCCACATCGCCCTGCCCGTCGCCAGGATATCAAAGCCGTGGTGCCGGAAAAATCTGCGATCCTCCGCCGCAATCACCGCGTCGATATAGCATTGAGTCAGCTCGTCGTAATTTGTAAAATGCTCTTTCCCCTGTATTTCGCTGATTTTTTCGCTGAGAGGGCAGCCCGAAACCGCGTCACGATACATTTCGTAGCCGCTTACCAAAACCGCCGCAGATGTCATCACCGCCACAAGCAAAATCAGCAAAATCAGCTTTCGCAAAGCCTTTCTAAACATTCCCCTTCCCCCTCGTTTCCTACATTGTAGCACAAAATCCCCGAAGGAAAAACACCCTTTCCTTACAAAAATAGCTCGAAGCCTTACAGTTTCGTAAGTTTCGAGCTTTTTAGCAAGTTTTTAGCAGGTTTTATACGAATATGGACGCCCCCGGCGGCAAACGGCTTTATCCGAGTATGGAAACCCCCAGCGGCAATAGAAAGGGCACCGCAAGGGTCGTAATCGTGCCGCTGATAAGCGCCACAAGGCTAAGCTCCGGACCTACCGCCCGGCTCACCGGAATCAGCATCGTGTCCATACAGCCCCCCGCTCCTGAGGCAATGGCGCTGCCCTTGCTGATTTTCGTAAGCAGCGGCAGGAGGGCAATGGTAAACACGTCCCGCGACACATTTACGATAAATCCGTACACCCCCGCTTCGATGCCGTAGGCTTCCGTGAGAAACGCTCCGGTAAGGCTGTAATAGCCCATTCCGCTTGCGGATAGCACCGACCATTTCAGCGGCACCCCCAGCAAGCTCCCGCCGAGAAATCCCCCTAGCAGGCAGCCTAAGAATATGGACAGGGGCAGAAACAAAATCCTCAGCCCCAGCTTTTTTATATACACGAATACGCTTTTGTTGGAAGCCAGCATCACCCCGGCTCCCGTGTACAGAAAGATGAGCGAAACCGTCAGCGCCGTGTCCAGCCAAGGGTTTTCGCCCTTAGGTACGAAAAAATACCCCGCCAGGATTCCCGCCGCTATAAAAGCAGGCATCGCCACCAGCAGGGTAGGGAACGCCTTCTCTTCGAGTCGCTTTTCTTCTTGTAGCTTCTCTTCGGGCTTCTTCTCAGCTGGGGAATTCTCCGGATCTACCGAAACCAATGGCTCGGTCGCCCCCGAAAAGGAACTTTCAGAGGTCCCCGCAGCCGCAGCCACCTCTTCTTCGGCACGTTCCGCCGCAAGCTGCAAACGGATTTTTTCCAAGGGCATAACCGTCTTTTCGCAAATCAGCGTAAGCCCCACACTGCACCAAATGGCTGCAAGGGAAATCAGGAGGCATTTTATTCCGATGCTTCCCAAATTTTGCATCACCGTGTCCGACAGCCCGATATTCAGCCCGATAACCGCCATCAGCGCAAACAGGGCGATATTCATGAGGAGATCCGAGGCTTTCAGCGCCTTTTCCGGCAAGCCCCGCCAGTTGATCAGCGCCCCCAGCGTGATACAGATAAAAGGTATGTACAGAAACATTTTTATTCCCTGTTTTATTCCTATTCCTTGATGGTTCCGTCCGCGTTAAATACCGGAAGTTTTCCGAGGCAAACGATGTCTTCTCTGTCCGCCGCGTCCCCCTCTGCCAAAACAGCCATCTTGCCGATGATATTTCCGCCGGCTCTCGTAACGAGGTTTTCAATGGCTCTGAGGGATTCTCCCGTGCTGATTACGTCGTCGATTACCAGCACTCTCTTGCCCTTGATCAAATCAATTTCTCTCTGACCGATGCAAAGAGTCTGAATGAAATTCGTGGTGATGGAGTCCACCTCTGTGGTAAGCAGATTCTCCATATAAACCTTTGGCGCCTTGCGGGCAACCACATATTCGTTTACCCCCGCCTGACGAGCCATTTCGTGAATAAGGGGGATACTCTTTGCCTCTGCGGTAACCATGATGTCAAACTCCGGCGCTTTTTTCAGCAGTTCTCCCGCCGCCGCTACCGTTACCTCCACATCTCCGAACATGATGAATGCCGCAATATACAAATCGTCACTTACTTTACATAAAGGCAGCTGCCTTTTGCAGCCTGCTACTGTCATTTCGTAAAACATATCCGTCTTCCTTTCCGTGTCTTTCCACCCACCTATTATACACTCCCCGAAAGCAAATTTCAACAGAAA
>CAVHEY010000113.1:0-5157 GCA_963635155.1 Bacteroides stercoris | reverse complement strand
CACCGCTAGGAAACAAGATTTCGCGGAACGGAGCGTACTTGGCGTACGTGAGTACCGAGAAATCGCAGTTAACACCGCAGAGCGGAAAATTAACAAGTCATTCCCAAATGCGCTGGGAAAATCGTCTGTGGCTAGACGGCAAGGCGCCGAGGAACGGAGTGTACATGAAGTACATGAGTACCGCAGAACGCCGCAGCCAACAACGCCACGGACGATTTTAACAAGCATTTAGCTGATTTTGTATGTGAAATATTTCTTCGCCGGCGTCTTATACAGCGCCCCCGCCAAAACACTTGCGATTACAACCCCTGCGGCGAACTGTCCGCAGTTTGCCGGCATACTGAGTATTCCGGACATGATGTTTCCCGCAATAAACGCATCAGCGACCCCGTAGCCGAGAACCATAACGGCTCCGGCGATGATCATACCAAGGATTTCAATAAGCGGTACGGAGCAGATTTTGATGGATTTGCTCTGTTTTTTTGCCATCAAATCAATGAAGTATCCCATAACCAGCGCCATGAGTCCTTTTATGACAAAGGTCCAAGGGGCGAAGGCTACATAGCCTCCCAAAAGGTCTGCCATTGCCGAGCCGAAAGCCGCCGCCACGGCACCGTTTTTTCTCCCTACCACAAGCACGCTGAGGAAGATCATGGCATCGCCGAGATGCACATAGCCCTGAAACGGTGTGGGGATTTTGAATGTATAGGTTGTGAGAAGCACCAGACAGGTCATCATGGCGGTCATTACGAGGGTATTGGTCTTTTCACTTATTCTCATCTTCTTCACCTCTTTCTCATTTGCTATTGTCATTATACCTCAGATGTGTTATTATTAAAATATTCAAAAATAATTATTTTTATCATAACAGTTTGGAGTAATTTGCGAAATGAGACCAATTTATATCAATCAAGATGACAGTAATACACGTTTTTTATACTTACAGTTATACGACGAGATCAAGCTTCGCGTTCTCAGCGGAGAGATGAAGGCGGGAGAAAAGCTGCCCTCCCTTCGAACCTTGGCGAAGGAGCTTGGGATCAGTATCACCACCGCTTCCCTTGCCTACAATCAGCTGCTGGTTGAGGGCTATATCGTCAGCCGCCCGAAATCCGGATACTTCGTCGCGGCGGTATCGCCCTCTGCCACAGGCATCTCGCCCTCTGCTATGGGTGTGTCGCCGTCTGCTACGGGCAGCGCTCCCACTGTCGCAGGAGAGGCAAATCCGGCAAAAACTTCGGCGGGTTTCGCCCCATCGCCAAATTGCGATGCCGGCGTCAAAAGGCAGCCCCCGGTGAATTTCACAAGTTTCGCAAGCCATGCGAATCCCGCGAATTCTGCAAATTCTGCAAATTCTGCAAATTCTGCAAATTCTGCAAATTCTGCAAATTCCAATATGCGCGGTTTCGGCGGAATCGGTGGATTTTCTTTTCCGCCCGCCGCCTACATCAGCGACCCCAGCTGCTTCGATTTTGTAAAATGGAAAAAATGTTCCGCCAGGGTTTTTAACGAGTATTCCGATTTGTTGCTTTTTGAAAGCGACCCCCAAGGGGAGGCGGCGCTGCGCTACGAAATTTCAAAATATCTGTATTCCTCCCGGGGCGTTAACGCAAGCCCTGACAACATCGTTATCGGCGCAGGAACCCAGCAGATGACCAGCCATCTTTCGCGAATTCTGCTCAAAACAGGGGTTCGGCTGGTTTGCCTCGAGGCTCCGGGCTATCTTCCGGTGCAGAGTATGTTCAGAGACGCGGGGTTTTCCATTTCCCACATTCCGGTAAGGCGAGACGGCATCGAAATTGCGAAGCTTCCGGCAAATATCCGGTCTGCGGTCTATGTGAATCCCTCGAATCAGTTTCCTACCGGGGCGGTTATGCCGGCGGGCAGGCGCTACGAACTTCTGGACTGGGCTGCCGCAAACGGGAGCGTCATCATCGAAGACGACTATGACAGCGAGCTGCGCTATTTCGGGAAACCGGTGCCTGCGCTGCAAGGCTTGGATAAGCTGGGCTGCGTGGTTTACCTCGGCTCCTTTTCCTCGACCCTTTTCCCTGCAATCAAAATTTCCTACATGGTTCTGCCGGAAAACATGGCGGAAATTTTCCGTTCCATCAAGCGGGAATACACCCAGACCTGCTCCAAGGCGGAGCAACTCACCCTTGCGTTATTCATGGAGGACGGCTACTATTACACGGGAATACGCAAGGCGCGCAGTCTGTACGCCCAGAAGTTACAGACTGCCCTCGCCGCCTTTTCGGCTCACGGCGGCGGAGTTGCGACGCCTATCGACACCCACTCCGGCATCAACC
Source organism: Bacteroides stercoris (assembly GCA_963635155.1). GTDB lineage: Bacteria > Bacillota > Clostridia > Peptostreptococcales > Anaerovoracaceae > CAG-238. The sequence goes on along the minus strand of CAVHEY010000113.1, from coordinate 2,848 downwards.
TCACCGTCAAGGTCCGTTCGCAAAAAAAAGCCGAGCAGCTTTGCGAAGAAGCAAAGTCTCTCGGTCTTCAAATGGTTCCCCTGTCGGAAATTACCGATCAGGAAACCAGCGCCCTTATCTTTTATTACAGCAGACTTCCCCTGAAAAGGATAGAGCCTCTGATTCGGCAGCTTCTGGAGCTTTGGCGCATCTGCTGAGCCGCGGGCAGGTAGCCTAAGCCACTCCGAGTTTTGGGATAAGGCGGTCCTCTGCAATATTCCTGCGGGGCTTCGCGGGCTGACAGGCGTCCCTTGGCATGGCGTTGCCGGTATTCCGGGCTTTGCAGCAATGGGTTAAAGCACTGCCGCCTCGGTCGCTCCGCTCGGTGCGGGGCGCTTTGCCCGCTTCATTATCCTTGCTCCCTAGCCGCCTAGGAGCGTTCAAAGCCGATTTCCTCCGAGGTTGTGTAAACTTCCCCATCCGTATTCACGAAAATCGCCTCGATCCCCTCGGTTTCCTCGATAAGCTTTCGTCCGGCATCAAGCCCCAGCGCAAGGCAGCCGGTGGAAAGGGCGTCGCAATCGGCGGAGCAGCCCTTGTCCGCAATTATGGTAACGGACAAGATATTCGTATCTGCCGGATATCCGGTCTTGCTGTCCAAGATATGATGATACTTTATTCCGTCCTCTTCAAAATATCGTTCGTAGGTACCGGAGGTTACGATGGTCTTGTCCTTCGCCGGAACCGTTCCTATTATATCGCCGCTCTCCGAAAGAGGGTTTTTAATTCCCACCTTAAATTCCCGAGCCTCACCCTCCGCATTAACCAACGCTTCCGCCTTTCCGCCGATGGCAACGATATTTCCGCCCAGATCCACAACTCCGCTTGTCACGCCCTTTTCACAGAGAAACTCGGTAACCTTGTCGGCGATATAGCCTTTGGCGATGCCTCCAAGATCAAGTTCCATTTCCGGGTCTTCCAGCTGTACGGTATTTCCGTCAATTTTTATCTTTTTGTAGTCCACGTGCTTCATGGTCTCGGCAAGCTCCTCCGCATCGGGTACTTTCCCCACCATTCCGGACTGAGAATCTTCCCCCGCTTCCGCCTCCCGGAAGCCCCAGAGGTCCGTCGCCTTGCCGATGGTAATGTCAAAGGCTCCCCCGGACTTATCGCCGTACTCGATTCCCTTTTTTATGACTTCAATGGTTTCGTCGCTGACCGTCACAGGCTTTCCTCCTGCGGCGTTTATCTTCGCGATATCCGAGGTTTCGATGGTTTTACTGAGCATCTTTTCGTAAGTGTCGCATACCTTGAACGCCTCGGTGATCAGCTGCAAGAGGTTTTGGTTCAATTCCTCCTCTGTCAGCTCCGAAAGCTCTCCCTGCTCGTCATACACCCCAAAGATCGTAACGGTACAAAGGGTGTCGAGGAAAAATCCCGTCTTGCTGACCCCCGGATTTTCATCGGTTTTCTCGTTGGCTCCGCAGGCGGTTTGTGTTATAATTAAGGTAAGACACAGCACAAGGGCGCAAAGTTTCGTTGCCGCGTCTAGGAATTTTTTCGAATTTTTCATGTATATTCCAACCTTTCATAAGGAGTTTTATAAATTTTATGATAAAAAAAGCAGATATTGTCTTGTTCCTATGCTTGGTGGCGCTGGGGCTTTTCGTTTCCTGGTACTCCCTTGCCGCGGACAGCAAGGGGGACAAGGTCATCGTCACCGCAGGCGGCGAGGTTTTCGGCGTGTACGACCTAAAGGAAGATCGGGAAATCGAAGTCAGCCAAGGGAACCACACTAATCATATTACCATAAAAGACGGCACGGTTTCAATGACTTATTCCTCCTGCAAGAATCAGATTTGCGTGCATACGGGGGCGATTTCCCACACGAAGGACAGCATCGCCTGTCTGCCCAACAAGGTAATCGTTGAAATTCAAAGCGATAAGGGAGGTGATGTTGATGTCATCTCCGGCTAAATCGTCCCAGAGAAAATCCTCTCAGACGAACAGCAGGATAAAAACCCTTGCGCTCTCTGCGATGTTCGCTGCGCTGGCACTGATATTTTCGTATATCGAAGTCCTGATTCCGATACCCATTCCGGTTCCCGGCGTAAAGCTGGGGGTTGCGAATTTAGTCATCATCATCGCTCTCTACCGCATGGGCTTTCGGCGGGCGCTTTCCATAAACTGCGTGCGCATCGCGCTGGCAGGGCTTTTGTTCAGCGGCGTTTTCGGCATGATTTACTCCTTCGCAGGGGGAATTCTGAGCCTCATCGTGATGCAGCTTCTAAAGCGTACCGGACTTTTCAGCATGGTAGGCGTGAGCATGGCGGGGGGCGTCGCCCATAACCTTGGTCAGCTGGTGGCGGCGTGCATCGTGGTTTCAACCCCAAGCCTTATGAGCTATTTTTCGGTTCTGCTGTTCACCGGTCTGGTGGGCGGAATTCTCATCGGAATACTGGCTTATACAGTAGAAAAGCGGCTCCCTGCCGACATTTGCTGAGAGGATATCGTCCGCCGAAAATTTCCGGCCGTCATCGATAATCCGTAGTGTAGAAAGAAAGGACGCGAAAAGAATTATGGAAATTAAAAGAGTATGGAAAATATTTTTCAGCGCCACGGGAACCACGGAGAAAATCACTTCTGTGGTAGCTGACTGCCTCGGGGCAAGCTGCGGCGTAGAAGTCTCCGCCTATGACTTTACCCTGCCGAAAGCTCGTGAAGGCTTTCCTGCGCTTTGCGAAACCGACCTTGTGATCTTCGGCTGTCCGACCTATGCGGGCAGACTCCCGAATCTTTTGCTAAAATATCTTGACACCATTGCCGGACACGGCGCCTTTGCCGTTCCTCTGGTGACCTTTGGAAACAG
>CAVHEY010000112.1:0-5253 GCA_963635155.1 Bacteroides stercoris | reverse complement strand
GCGCGGCGCAAAAAGAGCGCGAGATTGCAAAGAACTTCAAGAAGTCCGGAATCCCGCTTGACGTAATTGCAAAGAACACAGGGCTAAGCCTGAGCGAAGTCGCGGAGCTTTAGCTCCCGCTGTTGCAATCGGGAAACAGCACGGCGAAGAAACCCGGCGCAAAGCGCACAGGCTTAACGACGCAAGAAATCCAAGGGCTGTGAAAACCCTTTTAGTCGAGAGATATTCGGCTTGAATAGAATAAGGAAAGTAAAATAAGGCAAGACCGATCGTCGGCGGACAACATTTGTTCGCCGATTTTTCTTTGCTTTCAAACGCCGCTTTCAAACGCCGCCGCAGCCCCCGCCACCCCCAAGGGGCTGCTTTCAAGAGCAAAAAAGCAATTCAAAAAAGAAAGAACGCAAGTCAATATTACAATTGTAATAAAAGTATTGCTCAAGTGAAGAATATGTGTTATAATCAAAACGAAGAAACGAAAATTGCTTTAATTTGGTAAAGAAAAGAAGCAAAAGGCAAAGGAGGAGCCAAGGTGAAACAGAGCAGAAAAATCAGAATCATCATAATCGTACTGTCTGTTTTGCTCGGCGCAAGCCTTTTTGCATTGGCAGAAACCCTGTCAAAGGCGAAGACCTCCGAAAACCTGAACGATACCGCGGTGGCGCAGGATAACTTCATCACCGACGAAAAAACCGACGAAAAAACTTCGGGAGAGGGAGAGACAGGTTTCGCCAAAACAGCAGGAAAACCCGAAGCCCTCGGCGCGAAATTCGACGCGGCGATAAACACATTCACCCGCCCCCTTCGCAGCTATATAGCGAGCTGCCGCGCCTATGCCGGCAGTAACGAAATAACCCTGAGCGGCGATTCCTCAGAAAATATTCCCTTTGAACTTAAAAATATGTTCCCCGGAGACAGCAGTACGCAGGTTTTTCGGGTCAAGGTGAAACACAGCGGCACCGTAAAGGTTCATTGCGAGGCAGTCGTTGACTCCGCCTATAAAACCGCAGCCAAAGCCATGAAGGTCCGCGTAAAAATCGGCAAGAACGAGGAACAAATCTACGACGGCGATATGCTGGAAATGCCGGATAGCGCGGTTTACACCCTTACCGGCTCCGAAACCACCGAGCTGCAATACACCATAACCGCATATATGGACACAAGCGCAGGCAACGAATTCCAAAACAAAAAAATCAAAGCCGATTTCAAATGGTGGCTGGAAGCAGTCTCCGACGGACACGGCGGCAGAGGCGGAAGCACCGTAAAGCCTACCGACTCGGACAAAGACGACGACGGCAAAATCGACGAAGATAAAGACGACGATAAAGACGATGGCAAAGACGATGGCGATAAGGATAAGCCCTCAAAAGACGACAAGGACAGCAAAGACAGCAACTCCACCAAGGGAGACAAGACCGGCAAAGAAACCGGCAAGAAAGGCGGCGCCCCAAAGACCGGCGACAGCTCCGACCTCTTCCTTTGGATCGGACTTGCGGCTTTGACGGGTGGGGGAGCGATTTTCCTGGTCGCAAAGAAAAGGCAAAAGGACGGTGAGGAACATGACTAAGACAAACACCGCAAGAAAACTCACCGCCGGCATCATCACGATCATCGTGCTTTCCATCTGCCTTTGCATCACCACCTTCGCCCTGATTTACGCAAACGTTACGATAGAGAACAATTTGTTTGAAACAGGAACCATTGAGATCAATTTGAACGACAAAAACCCCGTAATCACCGAGGACGAATTCCTCTTTGAACCGGGAATGACCGTGAAAAAGGATTTCTTTATCGAAAATAAAAGCACCTGCGATGTGTACTACCGGATTTACCTCGATGAGGTCAGCGGCGGACTGAGCGACATACTTGAAATTACCATAAAGGACGGCGAAACGACCCTTTGGCAAGGCACAGCAAAAGCGCTTACGAAGGAGAAAGTGAGAGCCGCAAGCACCGAACTGAAAGAAAAAGAAAAAAGATACTTGCAAATCTATTTCTACTATCCGCCAAACAGCGGAAACGCAGGGCAAAACAGGGACCTTACCTTTGACCTCTGCGCAGACGCCACCCAGACAAAGAATAACCCAAAGAGGGAATTTAACGAATAATTTGACCGGGGAAGAACCGGAAAAGAACCGGGAAAAAAACGAAAGCTTGACTGAAATTCAAGGAAAAGGAGAGAAAATTTGAAAGCACTGAACATAATTCGCGCGGTAGCGGTGTGGCTCATCGTCGCCCTTGCCGCCTGCATGATGATATTTACCATCGTGTCCGTAACAACCTTCGACCGAGCAGACAGGAACCTATTCGGCTACAAGCTCTTCATCGTCCTGACCGACTCCATGAGCGCCACGGACTTTGACGCAGGAGACCTTGCGCTGGTAAAGGAGACGGACTGCGAAAGCCTCACAGAAGGAGACATCATCGCCTACACCTCCCAGAACACCGCAAATTTCGGAGAGACCGTCATGCACAAAATACGGAAACTCACCACCGACGGAGAGGGAAACCCGGGCTTCATCACCTACGGAACCACCACGGACACCGACGATGAAACCGTCGTCACCTATCCATACGTCTTGGGAAAATACGTGGGACATATCCCGAAAGTAGGCATTTTCTTTCAATTTTTAAAGACCACCCAAGGCTATATCATCTGTATCCTAATACCGTTCCTTGCGCTGATTCTGCTGGAAGGGCTGAGATGTATCAGGCTGTTCAGGAAGTATAAGGCGGAGGTTCAGGAAGAGCTGAACGCGGAAAAGAGCAAAATCGAAGCCGATAAAGCGGAAACCCAGAAGATGATGCAGGAGCTTCTGGAGCTGAAAGCCCGGCTTGCAGAAAAAGAAGCAAACGAGCCGAGCGAAACGGACGAACCAAAGAAAGAAGAAGCAAAAACCGAAGAAACAGAAACCACGGTATGACCGCAAAATGCGATTACATACAAAAGCTATTATCAAAATCTTTTTAAGGAGGAGAAAATGACAAACAGTAAAACAACAAAAAAAGCATTGCTGTCCAGCGCCCTTGCGCTGACCATGTGTGTGGCAATGCTCATCGCCACCACCTTCGCGTGGTTCACGGACACCGCCAGCACGAGCGTGAATAAGATTCAAGCCGGCACACTGAAGCTCAAGCTTGAAAAGGCTACAGCATGGAATACCCAGTCCGGTAATCCGACAACGTGGGCGAACGCCAACGGTGGAACTCTCAGCTTCCTGCAAACAGATGCTGATGGCAATGTGAAAGAAAGCGACGCTATCCTTTGGGAACCGGGCTGTACATACAAGTTGCCTGAGCTGCGCATCAGCAACGAAGGTAACCTTGCCCTCAAATACAAGATCATCATCAGCGGCATCAAGGGCAACGCCAAACTCAACGATGTGATTACGTGGACAATAAATAATAGTGATGATGAGAGTGACGCTACTGCTCTTGCTAAGACAGAATACGAACTTAAAGGAAAGACAACGACTCCTGCCGCCGTAGAAGGTGGTGAGGCAACTACCAATGTCGATTATGACATCTTGACCATCTCCGGCACGATGAATAAGAATGCCGGCAACGAATACCAAGGACTCTCCATCGACGGCATCGGCATCACCGTTATCGCAACCCAGCTAGCCAGCGAGTTCGATAGCAACAACAATACATACGACGAACTTGCGCAGTACCCTGTTGTTGCCGTTTCACAGGTGGCTGTTGACAAGACGAACGCAACAACAACCGCTGAAACAACAATCGAATCAGCTCAGACGGTGAGTGATGACAACGCGACTCCGATTGCGACCGCAAAAATTCCGGTGGGAGCGAGGACAACAAGCCAAGGGGGAGCGGATAGCACTCAGCTCAAGCTGACCATTAACAAGGCGGCTGTACCGGCAAACTTCACATATAATGACGCAGAAAACGACGCTGCGACGCTGGAAGTGAAAATGGAAGGTCTGGCGACAGATAATACAGAACTTATCACGGTGGCGATGTATGTCGGAACCGGTTTGAAGAACTTCAAGCTCTATCACCATGATATCGCAATGATTGAGGCTATTACAATAAATGGTGTAAATGACGATCAGAAGTATTTCTACAACAGCGAGAGCGGGTTTGTGACAATGGCAACCAAATCTTTCTCCCCGTTCACTTACACCTGCAAAAAGGATAGCTGGAAAGACCATGCAGCGGCTGATTATGCCACGGCTGTAGATACTACAAAAAAGATCGTGACCATCGCTTCTGCCGAGGAACTGGCGCTGTTCGCGAAAAATACCGGGAATTACGAAGGCTACACCGTAAATATCACCCAGAATATCGACCTTGGAGCGTACCTGTGGGAGCCTATGACCGTTTCCGATATTACCATCGATGGCAAAAGCCACACCATCAGCAATATGTTGGTAAGAAGTTGTGTGGATCCGAGCAGATACGGAGCCGGTTTCATCGGCAGTACGAGCGGGATAGCCGTCAAAAACCTTGCCTTTGACGGAGCTGATGTGGACTTCGCGGAGTATATAATATCAAACAGAGCCTGGTTGCATTGCGGAAATCAGGGCGCTGTTGTTGTCGGTCGTACCTACGGCTCTGCAACATTTGAAAATGTCAGTGTAACGAACAGCACGGTTTATGGCTATGGCAAGATTGGCTGCCTGCTGGGCTATGCGGAGAGAAGCCCTGTTACCTTCAAAAGCTGCGTTTCCAAGGATAACACCCTTTACGGCGCGTATAATATCGGCGGTTTGGCGGGACATATCCAACGTATCAACGGTGTGGACAGGACAACAGTGGAGGATTGCACGGTAGAAAATATAACGGTAGATTATAATCGTTATTTTAATGGAGAAAATATGGGTCCCGAGACTTATATTGACCTTGACGATGCTACCGCCACCTTCAAGTCCAACGATATGACGAACGGCGAAGATAAGACCAGAAACGTCTCCGGAAAGTATTGGTATGGTTATGAAGTCTACTACTATGGAGCCTATGCAGACTACTATGTCTCCTACGGTAACAGTGCTTATGATGCGACGGTTGCAAACTATGATAATTTAAAACTTGCCAACAGCGAGTATTGTGTAAATAAATAATTCAAAATATAAGCCCTCTCCGCCCACCGGCGGAGGGGCAACCAAAGGACACATCAATCCGGGAGTCTCGACCAAACCCGACAGCACATCGGCTTGGCTTCCCCGAAATCCGGCAAGACCCGGCGAAACGGCTTTGCCTGCAATGTATCCTTTGGTTGCCCGAATAAAAATC
>CAVHEY010000111.1:0-5308 GCA_963635155.1 Bacteroides stercoris | reverse complement strand
AGTACAAAATATTTCTCAAAATTTCCGTGTTTTCCACAAGGGGCAGTCGCTCAAAGGCGTCGGTCGCCTCGCCTATCATGAGTAGCAGCAGGTTCAGCACCTGATCGTCGAAGCCCGGTTTGCCGTAAAGCTCCTTAAATGGATTGTAGTCCCCTGTCTTGATATCTTTTTCGATATCCTCGTAGGCGTCCAGCATATATATGAATTTGCCCAGATAAAACCCAAGCTTATAGAGGTCGTCCTTCCAGAAGTCCTCCCGATATACGAAAATCTCCGCCATGATTTCTCCGAAAACCTTCGCAACCTTGTCGATGGGCAGATTCTTTGCATTTTCAACGATGTCCAGCATATTCATCTTTTTTTCGACAAAAGAGGCTTTCTCCGGATACTGCGCCGCCACCTTCTTTGCCTTTCGGGAAAGCAGCCCCATGGCAAGGCGGGATTTGAGCCTATGCTCGTCTTTCCAGTCGTCCTTGCATTTGTAGTACGCCAGCAAGACGCACATATCTGCGCAGTAGTCCGTCGCTTCGGTCCGGACGGAGCAATGCTTTTCCATAGGGTGCATGAGGCAGCGCTTGCAGGCACATTCATGGTTTTCATCGTACAAATCCGCCAGAATCATGATTAAAAACGTCATGTCGTAGTTCAGCGTCAGCCGCCCCACCAGCCCGTGGCGTTTGTTTAGGGTGCGGCAAAGCCCGCAATACCAACTCCGATAGGCGTCAAATTCCTTTATTTTCAATTCGGGTTTATTTACCAGTACATAGCCGAACATATTTAAAATTCCTCGTTTTCCTTAACTTCTTCCCTATCTTAAACCGAAAAAGCACACGGTGTGTGTGCTTTTGATGAATTTTGCATATGTTAATCGACATATGATTTTCGTCTACCCTTGGGGTCGGTCGCGCTCACCCATTACGCTTATTGGCGGCTTCCGCAGCCGTCTACGCCGCAGCTTCCGCAGTCATGGGTGCAGCCCTCCGGAGCCGCAGGCATTCCGTCGTGTTTGTTCGGATTGTCCGCTGCAAGACAGGCGCTTACCATATTGTCCAGCCAGTCTCCTTCGAAAAGCTCAATCATGCCCTTGTCGCATGCCGCAGCGATTTTCCGGTTAATCGGAATTTCCGAAATGGTTCCTATTTCATACTTTGCAGCCACCTCGTTTACGTGTCCGTCCCCGAAGATTTTGTGGTTTTTACCGCAGTCCGGGCAGGTGAAGAAGGACATATTTTCAACGATTCCGATAACCGGCACGTTCATCAGCTGCGCCATTTTTACCGCCTTTTCCACGATCATGGACACCAGCTGCTGCGGAGAGGTTACGATTACGATTCCGTCAAGGGGCAGGGACTGGAACACGGTCAGTGCCACGTCACCGGTACCCGGCGGCATATCCACATACATTACGTCGATATCGCCCCACACAACGTTATCCCAAAATTGCTGAATCACTCCCGAAAGTACCGGACCTCTCCAAACTACCGGGTCTGTGGTATCTTCCAGCAGCGCGTTTACCGAAATTGCCTTGATTCCGGTCTTTGACTCCACCGGGAAAATTTCTTCGTCCGTGCCTTGGGCTTTTGCCTTGATTCCGAAAGCCTGGGGAATGGAAGGTCCTGTGATGTCCGCGTCCAGAATTGCCACTTTGTAGCCCAATCTTTGGGTTGCAACGGCCAGCATGGAAGTTATGGAAGATTTTCCAACACCGCCTTTGCCCGATACAACGCCTATGACCTTTTTTACATTTGATTTTTCATTCATTTTATATACACCTCCGAGATATACCTATATACACTTCACGGCTGCCGATTTCACTGAAACATCGCCTTCGCTGATTTTGAATTTCTGTTTTCACGAAAATACAGCCCTGCAAAACTTAGTATAGTACATTTTGGGGAATATCGCAAGGCTTAAGTCGTGTATGGTCGTGTCAAGTTGTTGTCAAGTTGTTGTGGTTGTTGTGGAGTTTTTTGTTTACAAACTTCAATGTTTTTTAGCGATACAATATATTTCGATTTTCTCCCAGACTTTCTATCAGGATTTGAATTCTGCTCGCATAGACTTTTCGGCTGTTTATTTCGTCAAAATTTGGCTGCGGCGTTTTGTCGATATTTTCAAGTGCCATATTGCACTTTCAAAACGAATTACTGTTTCTGATTATGAATTTCTTTCAAGTCCTCAATAGCAAGAACGGGATCCATTGTGTGAAAAATCATATAGTTGCGTTTCATTGTTTGAGCAGGGGCTTGCTTATAAATCTTTGCACTGTCCTCACCGTTATAATAATGCCAATAACGGTAGATATAGCCTATCCAATACAGCATATCGGCAGAGAATATCTCTCCTTTGCTTGTAAGCATTTCACCTGCACCGGAAGCGACTTCCTCTAGCAGATATTCTTCTCCTGCCCACTGCATACGGTTGTAGGTTGAATCCAACTCCTTTGCAACATTGGACATCATAAACGTCTTGATAAAAGCGACGCTGTCATATTTTTTCTCGGCAGATAATTCAAACAATCTTCCTTGAATATCACAGAGTTTCAACTGAATTTCGTTCATTGTGTTCCTCCGCTCTTAGCCTCGTCGAGTATTTCATCAAAGTACATACCCTCACGACGATAATTCTTGCAAATATCGTTTGCGAGGGAAATACCTCTTGCACGGTTTTCTTCGGCTATTTCCTTTATAAACAGTCTTTCAAGGTAAGAGAGTTCAACCTCTGCTTCAATGCGAACAGCGTCGCAGCCCTTTTGTGAAATAACCACATACTGCTTGCCGAGTTGAAGGGCTGAAAGACTGTTAATAAGAGCCATATCGGTAACATTACCGACAAAAAAATTGTCGATAACGAAAAACATACGGTCGTTGGCAATATTGCCGATAATCAAATCTTTATCTCGTGTCATATCACGGTACTTATTGTAAAACGGCGTACCGTTTATTTTTTCCATTTTTCCTCTGTGATATGCGACAAGCATTGCCCAATCAATATCTGCCGGCACTTTAATGTGTACAAGATGAGCCATATTTACAGAAACAATGTAGAACTTCGATTTTTCATAGTCGCAAATCAAGGTAAGTGCCTGACCGGGATCGGTTCCCATATAAAAGCCTTTACCAAAATCACATTGCTTTCGGCTCTTCGGCTCAATAGTGCCATCAATGCCGGACTTTGAGCCGTGATAAAGAAGAACTCGGTTTGTATCAGGCTTAATTGCTTTCGATTCCTCTGCAATCCTTTTTAGAGTCATATCATAAACAGGTACATGTTTTTTCCTGCATAATTCAAAAATCTTTGATTGTGCCAATTTGTTTGGCAGAGCACGACCGTTCTCCCAGCGGTTCACGGTTTGGAAGGTAACGTTAAGTTGTTCGGCAAACTCAGTTTGACTCATATTCAAATATGCTCGTATCTGTTTTATAAGCTTCTGCATAATGCCACCCCTTAAATATAACAATGTTTCTATAAAATATTATATCTAATGTTATATTCTGTGTCAATGAATTTTGTTCCAAAGGCAAGTTAGCTGTAAGCTGTAAGTTAGCCGTAAATTGGAATGTAGGGACTAAAAAAGGAAATGTCCGAAATGTTCTGGTAGAGGATATGGAGCATTTGCCGATTGCTTTTCTGCTTTTAGATTGATATAATTGAACAAGAACTGGAATTAGTGGAAGCGTTCATTGATTAGGTTTTCACAAGAATGGGAAGATTTATAATAGGGGCCAATTTTTTCCACAGTCTCTCGACCAGGTTTGTAAGCCCCGTAACAAAAAGGCACCCGAATGGGTGCCTTCTATGGTGTTGGCGGAGATGGTGGGATTCGAACCCACGTGCCCTTGCGGACAACCGCATTTCGAGTAAAGTTGCCAAAACCGAACTTAGCGGACTTTGACGGAAGATAACGGCAGATGCGAGAACCCCGAAAATGCCGTGTTTTCAAGGCTATCCGCATCCATTCGCATCAAAAATGCAGTGAAAATCCGAGTCCAGAACTCTTCTCCGATTTCGCCGAATTCTAACAGATTTTGGGAAAAGCCTATTAGAATTTTTAATAGAACCGGGCGCTTTTTCGCCCAAAAATCACGCTTTTGGCAGTGCGTGAAAAGCGCCGGTTATACCGGACTGCACCAAAAGTCGTGTAGGCAAATGCCGGGGCGGAATCAAAACTGCCGCTATCGGCAAAAATATAATCAAAAACAGATTTTGCTTGATTGATTTTTGCCGATAATATGGTATACTGATAACAGAAACTTCGGAGGGCAAAATGATGAAATATTTATCCGTAAAAGAGATAGCGGCGCTTTGGAATACATCCGAGCGCAGCGTCCGCAACTACTGCGCAGCAGGTCGTGTCCCCGGCGCTTTTCTGACGGGCAAGACCTGGAACATTCCCGAAAACGCCGAGAAGCCCGAACGGAGCAATAAAAGCAAACCCGCGCTGCAAACTTTGGCGGATATTCTCAAAGAGGAAAAGCGCAGCCAGACCCACGGCGGAATTTATCATAAGGTGCAGGTGGAGTTGACCTACAACTCCAATCATATGGAGGGCAGCCGCCTGACCCACGATCAGACACGCTTTATTTTTGAAACAAACACTGTCGGCATTACCGAGGAAGGCGTGCGGGTGGATGATATCATTGAAACCGCCAATCACTTCCGCTGTATTGATGAGGTCATTGAAAGCGCAAAATCGCAGCTCAGCGAGAAATTCATCAAACACCTGCATTTTATTCTGAAAACCGGAACAAGCGACGCAAAGAAAGATTGGTTTGCCGTCGGCGATTACAAAAAGCTGCCGAACGAGGTCGGCGGGCGGGAAACGACCCTGCCCGAGGAAGCATCGGCGGAAATGAAAAGGCTGCTCGATGCGTATAACGGCAAGGAAACAGTGACGCTTGAAGATATCCTTGCGTTTCATGTGCGCTTTGAGCGCATTCACCCTTTTCAGGACGGCAACGGACGTGTCGGTCGATTGATTATGTTCAAGGAATGCCTGAAACACAATATCGTGCCCTTTATTATTGAGGACAGCATAAAAATGTTCTATTACCGCGGACTGCAGGAGTGGGACCGGGAAAAAGGCTACCTGACCGACACCTGCCTCTCGGCACAGGATACATTCAAGAAATACCTGGATTATTTCAGAATACCGTATGAAAACTGAAAAACCTCACGCACGGCTTTAAATGAACCGTACGTGGGTTTTTTGTAATATATCACCTTTGCGAAAATGATAAGATAGCCCTCGCAGCAGCGCTAAGACCGGCATTGGGTTCTCATCGGAAACACAGACCTTGAGCCAGTC
>CAVHEY010000110.1:0-5318 GCA_963635155.1 Bacteroides stercoris | reverse complement strand
TCGCCCCGCACTTTTATCGGACAAACCGCAAGAGCGTGTTCCACCTTCGGATAATCGCTTTCCATGAATTTTTTCAGCGTCCGGATCGGCTTATTCTGCACAAGCCCCGTGAGTTTATAGAAATTCTTGATGGCTTTTTCCTGCCCTACCACATAGACCTTGTCCATGGGCTTTATGGAGGTTTTCCCCTCCGGCAGCAAGATATATTTGCCCTCGTGCCTGATTTTCACCACATACACGTTGAACCTTGCGCCCCAGTTCAAGTCCTCGATTCGCTTATATACATAGGAAGCGTTTTCCGGCGCGATGAAGGATATAATGCTCAGGTCCTGGTCGAGCCAGCGCTGCTGTCTGCCCGCGTCCTCTTCGCTCCTGATAACCCTTTCGTTGAAATTTTTCAGGAAGGTGGTTTCCAGCTGCAAATACCAGGTAGCCAAAATGGTTTTTCTGGAAAATATCGTTAGAATCACCACCAGCAGCACCGCAACGCCGCCGATTCCCGAACCGAAGAACTTGTGCAGCGGCACAATGGCAATCGCCGTTATAACCACCAGCTTGACGATGTTCAGGAACAAAAGGGGCAGGTGGAAAGAGGCTTTTTTGAGCCAAAGGGTGGTGAAATAGTTGTTGTGAAAATAGAACAGCGGTCCTATGAAAATTCCCATCACGATGTATATGACGATACAGGACAGGATTTCGCTTCCCAGCGGCGTTATGTATTCTGCCAGAAGGGGCTGAAGTTTAAAGGTTCCCGCCAGCGCCGCAATCAGCATGAGCCCGCCGTACACCGCCATTCTGAGGAAATATTTTTTGAGGAAAACAACCCAGTCGTTGTCCTTTTCCACCTCCGCCTGTTCCTCCGAGGTGTATCTTGTGAGTTTTTCCTTGGCGCTTTCCGGAAGAATCCTGTCCAGCCAGCCCACGAAATGGGGCGCGGCTTTGATGCAGAAAGGAGTCGTAAAGGTGGTGATTACCGAAACTGCCACCACGATGGGATAGATGTAGTCGTCTATGATTCCGAGATTTATCCCGAAAGATGCGATGATGAAAGCAAACTCTCCGATTTGGGCGAGGGCAAACCCGCTGGAAACCGCGTTCGGCAGGCTTTGTCCCGAAAGGAGCATTCCCAGGCTGTTGAAAAGCAGTTTTCCCACCAGCGTTACCAGTATGATTACGATTATCGGCACGCTATATTTTGCAATCATTTCCGGCTGCACCATCATGCCTACGGATATGAAGAACACCGCTCCGAACAGGTCTTTTACGCCTCTTGTGAGATTTTCCACTCTTTCCACGTGGACGGTTCCCGCAAGAAGCGAGCCGGCAAGGAAAGCCCCCAAAGCCGTTGAAAATCCAAGGGTGTCCGCCAGCAGCACCATGCCGAAGCAGATACCGATGGAAACAACCAGAAGCATTTCGTCGTTCATGAGTTTTATGGTTTTGTTGAAAAATGTAGGCAAGAGGTAGATGCCCAGAATCAGCCAGATGATCAGGTAAAGCACCATCAGCAGAAGGCTTCCCATGATTTCGATTCCGGAAATGTTCTGCCTTGCACTTATTGTAGAAAGAATTACCATCATAAAGATTCCCACGATATCCTGTATGACCAATGTGCCGAAAACCAGTTCGGTGTATTTTTCCTTTATGTTTAGCTCGTCAAAGACCTTTATGATTATCGTGGTGGAGCTCATGGCGAGCATTCCCCCAAGGCAGATGCTGTTCATTCCTCCGAAGCCGAGAAGCATACCGAAGGCGTAGCCGGTTCCCAGCATTCCCGCCACCCCCGTCGCCGTGGTGATGATCGCCGTGCTTCCCACGCTGGCGAGTTTATGGAGATTAAATTCCAGTCCCAGATGGAACATCAGGAAGATGATTCCGATTTCGCTCCAGGTGTGAATGCTTTCGGTGTCCAGCACCGTCGTAAACAGCGGAAAATACGGGCTTATCAGAAAGCCCGCCAGAATATATCCCAGTATCAGAGGTTGTTTGATTTTTTTGAATAGGATTGTGATGATCCCTGCCGTCAGCATCATGACAGCAAGGTCGGAAATGAGAGTCGGAATGTGCATATTGCCCCCTTAAATTTTTGCGTAAACTTTTTTATAGAATTATTATACATCATTTCTCGCTAAAATCCCGCATAATTATAAATTTTCTTGCGAGTTTTTAACGATTCTGTTATTCTAATGTAAGAAATATCAGCTTCGGAGGTGTTTTATGAAGGGTAACGCGCAACACGAAATAACAAAATCCCACAATCTTTTGGACGAAAAGGGTCGTCTTTCGGAGGCGGGATACGCAAAAAGCTTAATTTTAAACTACGACCGTTCCGCGATCAAGGCGCCCGGCTTTCGAATCAAGGAATGGGACTATTATCTCATCGCCTGTGATGATTTCGCCGTCGCCCTGACCATTGACGACAATTCCTACATGGGGCTTGACAGCATTTCTCTTTTGGATTTTCGGATTCCTTGGGAACACACAAAAAGTCCCATGGCGCCCTTCACTTTCGGGAAGAAAAAGCTTCCGCAATCCAGCGTCTCCGGAGACGTCAAGACGAGGGGCAAGGGCTATTCCATCAATTTCATAAACCGCAGCGACCGGCGCGTTCTGGAATTTCATATGGATAATTTCCGGGACAAGAAGCCCATCGACGGCAAAATTCTCCTCGAATGTCTTGACGATGACAGCATGGTTATCGCCACGCCTTTTGCGAAAAAGGAACGGGCATTTTATTACAATCAGAAGATCAATTGTATGCCTGCCACCGGCTCCGTTACCTTTGGGGACAGGAAGTACGAATTCCCTGCGGGCAGGTCCTTCGGAACTCTGGACTGGGGTCGAGGTGTGTGGACGTATAAAAATACCTGGTACTGGGGAAGCGCTTCGGGTCTTTCCCCGGACGGAAAAAGGCTCGGCTGGAACATCGGTTACGGTTTCGGCGACACCTCCGCAGCCAGCGAAAATATGATTTTTTACGGCGGGAAAGCCCACAAGCTCAGCCGGGTTTCCTTTAACATTCCCATGAAGCACAAAATTTATGTTACCCACGGCGGTTGCTGCGGTTCCTCCTCCGGAAGATGCGCGGAAACCATGGATTTGATCGAGGACTACATGAGCCCTTGGACCTTTACCAGCGACGACGGGCGTTTTGAAATGGATTTTGTGCCCATCATCGACCGGGCGGCTCTCACGGACGCAAAGCTGATATCCTCGGATCAGCATCAGGTCTTCGGGAAGTTCTCAGGCACGGTTATTCTCGACGACGGAACTGTCATAGAGGTCAAAGATTTCCTGGGATTTGCGGAAAAGGTGACGAACAAGTGGTAAATCTCCGTCGCTGTAAGTTTGTTCTATACAGGAATATCCCGCGACAGGGGTTTTAAAGGTAAGCGTCAATATGATAGGAAACACAAAAGGGTCGCGCTCTGACGGGAAACAGCCGGGTATCCGGATAACCGCCAGAGTGGGACCCTCTTTTTTATCCATGCAAACGGTTCTCGCCGGATATGCGGGGAATCTCTTCGCTAATTCCTTGCTCATTTCTTGCATATTTCTTGCAAATCCATCGCCTATTCCTTGCATATCCTGCATATCCGAGAATCTAGTTTGCTTCGTTTTTGATATAGACCTTTTCCACATAAGGGCTGGTGGCAAGTTTGAGCATCGCGCCGTATTCCACCGTGAATGCCACCACATCTCCTACCTTGTAGTCCCTATCCGTGTGGGTCAGGTCTAAGATGGTGTGGTCGGAGGAGCCGCCCATGATTTCGATTTGCGGGTCAATGGGAACCATTCCGCCAAGATCCGTGTCCTGTTTTCCAACGGCGATAATTCCCCGTTTCATGATTCCTCTGTCTTCGTAGTACGGCTTTTCGCCGAAAGCGTCGACCCCGACCTCGCCAATCGGGAGAGACGGTTTTTCTTTTAACTCGACAATCTGGGCTTCCAACGTAAGGGTGTCGTGGACGCAGCCCGGAACGGTCTCGCCGTAAGCCGTGTCGTTTCCCAGCAGGAAGGATTCTCCCAGTCTGAGGTTGTTTATGCCCGCCGGAAGCCCCTCTTTCCATATTAGGTAAATGGAACTGGAATTTCCGCCGGAAATCATGTTCAGTTTGATTCCGAATTTTTCTTCGATTTTACGGGCAATGGTCACAAGTCCGCCCAGGTTATCCTGCTTCGGAATGATCGCGCCGTAGCAGGTCAGGTTTACTCCCACGCCGTAGAGATCGATATTTTCCATGGTCAAGATCTCGGAAACCGCCTCGAAAATCAGGTCTTCCTTTTGGTAGAAAATGCCTTCCCGCAGATCCCCCATGTCGATCATCAGCAAAATATTGTGGGTAATTCCGGCTTTTTTTGCCTCTTCATTGAGGAGTCTTATGGTGGAAAGCTCCGAGTTGAAGCTGAGATCCACGTATTTTATCACCTCGCTGACCTCGCAGTGCATGGGGATTCTGAGGAGCACGGTCTTTTTGCCCTTTGCCCTAGCCTCGCCTGCGTAGGTTTTGATGTTTGCGACCCGGGAGTCCGCCATAAAATCCACCGCCGGGTGAGCGGCGACCATGCGAACCATTTCCTTATCCGCGCAAAGTCCTTTCGTCACGATCATCAGGCTCGAGCCTGCGTCCTCTTTTACGATTTTGGCGCAGGCGTCCAAATTGCTTTTTAACTTTTTCAAATCAATTACAAGTCTCGGATACATTTTTCTCTTCCTTTCTATATATTGAGTGCCGCAGCTGACACTGCGGTGGGCGAAATTCAATTCATCGGTAGATGCAGGATTTTTCGTTCGTGGCTAGGCGACAAGTCTATGGTCTTTTGGCGTTTTTATCCCGGTAAGGGCAATGCGTCCTCATGCACGCCCAACACTCATGGTTACAATTCGGTCTGCCGTCCACTTCGCCGCAGGCACGCATCACGTGCTGGGCGGGATCGTAGTCGTCCTGTGGCTGCGGCTTGGCAGCCTCCGCCGTGGCGTTTTTGGCATTTCCCTGTGCCGACCAGGCATTTTCGATTAAATCCGCGCCTTTTTTCACGGAACGGTCGCCGAGAAGCGCCTCCTTTTTTGCGGCTTCCACTTCCTCTTTGGTGGCGCCGCCGATTTGCTCCGCAAGGGCTTCCTTGTAGTCGGTCAGGTCGTAGCCCATGGCTTCCATTTCTTCGATGTGCTTTTTCGTTTCTTCGTCCTTTGCCTTCCGCGCCGAGGAAAGCCTCTGAAGCTCTTCGATGAACGCCGCTTTGTTTACGACATGCTCGTTTTCTTTCAGTTCCATGTGAAGACTCTTTGCAAGGAGTTTAATCGCACCCTGTCTGTG
>CAVHEY010000109.1:0-5320 GCA_963635155.1 Bacteroides stercoris | reverse complement strand
GGTTAACAGCCGCCTGCTCCACCATTGAGCTACCTCGGAACACTTCGGTGCCGGAAGACTTTTCATCGCCGACAACAATAAGAATTATACTCCACTGTGCCCGTGTTGTCAAGTCTTTTTAGAATTATTTTGCACCTTTTGTCAGAAAATTTTCAAAATAAAAATTTTCGGCTAAAAACTTTCCGCAATTCCCCGTATGGTTTCAATTGCCTCTGAAATAAGCGAAGATGTGGATTTTCCGCCCACTCCGACTATTATGTTATTACACTTGTTTACGGGGAGCAGGATTTTTTTTGCAGGGCTGCTACCGATGGCCACCGCCATCTTCGGCGTGATCTCTCCCAGCAGGGAGTCGGCTATTACAATTCCTATGGGCCCCACGATGATGTCGGCATCGCGAACCGCAACCACCACGGAGTTTTCTCCCGTTGCGCCGTTATCCGCTCCGGCTTTGAGCATACTTGCGGTTGCCGAGGTGTTGGTTCCCACGGCGGTAATCTCCGCGTCCGGGATCATCTTCCTGACGGCTTCCACCATCTGCTTTCCCACCATTCCCCCTTGACCGTCTACGATCAAAACATTCAGTTTAGCTTCGTTCCCGGTTGTTTTTCTTCTTTCCATAATATTCTGTCCTTTTCAATATTACCCTTGACTACTCCGATTTTCTTCGTGTATTTCTCGACTTTTTCGGTGTTTCCTGTCTTTTCGTAAAGCTTTACCAGTTCTTCCATGCTTTCTATATTGCTCGGGGCATATTTTAAAACCTCGGTGAAGCAGGCTATCGCCTCCTCCGTTTTTCCCAGCTCCCCGTATGCGGTTCCCAGATAAAACCAAAGAGGCCACCATGAGGCAAATTCCCCCTCTTTATATGGCGAAAGCGCCTCGATCCCCTCTTCATATCTGCCGGAAATCACCAGGTTGTAACCCTTTTCAATTTCAACGGGCTTTTCCAGGGCCGTAAGCCTTTCGGCGATTTCCTCCCGAACTTCCTTTAGGTTCTCCGCATAGGCGGAACTTTCCGAAGCCGGATTCTTTGCAGGGGAAATTTCCGGGTCGGGGTTTTCCGAAGGGGAGCCCGCCGCCATCTCCGCGGCTTTCGGCTCGGCTTTCGGCGCATCTTCCGTAAGCCTCATGTACTCCTCCCAGGTGAGCTTTGCCTTTATGTAAAGCCCCATGTTGAGATAAGCATATCCGAGAAAATAGTAGGCGTCCGCAAGCTTCGGATCCTTCAGGGTTGCAACCTCAAATGCCTCCAGAGCCTCCGCTTTGAAGCGTCCCACAAGCTCCTCCGCTTCTTCCGAGGATTCGAGGTTTTCCGCCGCAAGCCCGTAGGCATCTCTGCACGCCCTGCCGTAGCAATAATAGGCTCCCGCGTTGTCAGGCTCTATCTGCATGGCGGCACGAAACAGGATACAAGCGTAGTCATAGGACTTCTTCGTCGCGGCTGTTTCAATGCCCTCGGCGATAAGGGCGTTCGCAAACCTCACCTCAAACATTCTCTTTATATATGCAATATAGTTTTCTTTGTACTTAAATTCCGGATCGCAGCCGATTACAAAAGCCATGCACTTCGCAATGGTGAGGGTGGAAATCTTGCCCAGTTCGTTCTTTTTCAGAGGAACAGGCACCCCGGTCAAAATATCCGCAAGCCCCGCCCTTTCAAGGTAGGCGTCCGAAAGCTCGTCGAAAACCACCTCTTCAAGGCGCGGTCTCAAATATTGTCCAATCCTGTCTTTTTCTTCCAAATTCATCATTTTATTTCCCAACCTTTTTTCAAAAATCTCTTTAAGTTCTCCGGATTCATGTTCTCCTCCGCGTCCCGCATAAGCCTTGTATGGGCCCTTTCTCCAAGCCTTGCAGATCCGGTTTTGGCAGCGGCATAATCCGCAAAGGCGTACAAAATCCGGTACTGGTCGTCTTTCTTGCGGTCCCTGTTTTGAAAGCCCGCCTCGTAATAATAGTCCGCCAGCATTTCGTAAAATCCGAAAGCGCCGATTCCAAGCTCCGCAATCAGGTATTCCACCGCGTTGGAGAATCCGCCCCGATTATAGAAAATGTCCAGCATATTCTCGATCATTTTAAGCCGGGCAAGCTCCGCCGCGCTGATCCAGTCCGTTGAAATCACCTCGTAAGGGGCATGGTCGCGTCTTATGATTCCGTATTTGGTCGCCTGGGCTTCGATGGGCGTACCCTTAAGCACTTTCAGAAATCCCAGCTGCATGGCGTCTGCCTTAAGGGAGTAGACCTTGTCAAAGGAGCGTTTGAACACCTCGTAGCTCTCAAAGGGAAGCCCCGCGATAAGATCCACATGGACATGGATATTCCCAAGAGCCACCAGCTTTTCCGTATGGAAGAGCAGCGGATACACGTTTTCCTTTCGCCCTACCGCCGCAAGGGTCTCGGGATTTGTGGACTGGATACCGATTTCCATCTGGAAAAGCCCCTTTCGCGCCGTTCCCAGGAGATGGAAGGTCCTTTCGTCCAGCAAATCCGCGCATATTTCAAAGTGAAAGTTGGTAACCCCGTTGTCGTTATCGATCAAATATTTAAAAATCTCGTAAGCCCTGTCTCTATCGTAATTAAAGGTCCGGTCAATGAACTTCACCTGCATGACCTTCTTATACAGAAAATATCCCAAATCCGCCTTTACCCGGTCGATGGCAAGGGGGCGAACCCGTTTCTCCGTGGAGGAAAGGCAATAGGTGCAGCCAAAGGGACAGCCTCGCGAGGATTCGTAATAAACCACCCTGTCCCCTTCACAGTCCAGCATGGAATAGGGAAAAGGCACCAGATTAAAGTCCAAAGGCTCTATTTTGGCGTTTACGAAGATTTTTCCCTGCTGCCTGTAAATCAGCTCCGGAACGGTATCAAAGGGCTGCCCCGGGTCTCTGATTGCCTCCATAAAGCGATAAAAGGCATACTCTCCCTCACCGCAGATGATAAAATCCGCCCAGGGGTTTTCCTGCATAAAAGAGGCACCGTCAAAGCTTACTTCGGGACCGCCCAGAACGATCAGCGTATCGGGACAGGCTTTTTTAAGATCCGCCGCCAAGGTTTTGATCTGCTCCACATTCCAGATGTAGCAAGAAAAGCAAACCATATCATAGTTTGCTCTTACAAGTTCGGTGTAAATGTAATTCGGGTCGTTGTTAATCGTAAATTCCCTTACGTCAAGATCGCTGTATTCCCCCGCGGTGACGGTATACAGATATTTGAGCGCAAGATTGGAATGAACGTATTTTGAATTTAATGTGGTTAATAATACTCTCATAGCATTCGAAATCTCTCGTCTTTCAATAGTCCTCTGTCCGCCATACATCTCTTAAGGGAAGCGATCATGGCTTCGTTATCTGCCGGCAGATTTCCCCTCAGGGACACATAGTTTGAGGCATGGTTGCTCCTGAAAACGCAAGGCTTCGAGGGTTTCGCATATTTGAGCATCAGGCAGGTCTCCGCCAGCACCTCCTCCGGCGTAAGCAGCTTGAATTTTCCCTGTCTGTAATCCTCAAGAAGGGGCGCAGGAGGCTCCAGCATAAGGGTAAGCAGGCTGACATAGGAAGCGTTCATTTCGCTGATCATAGTCCCGGTCTGAAGGGCATGTTCCTCCCAAAGTTCAGGACCCGCCAGTCCGCTGATAAAGGTGACCGACGCCTTGATTCCCGCGTTTTCCAGTCGGTTTACGCTTTCTATGAGTTCCTCTCTGGTTTCGCCCTTTTGTACCATGTCCAGAACCTTTTGGCTTCCGGATTCCGCACCCATGTATACCATTTCCAAGCCATGGTCCCGAAGCGCTCTAAGCTCCTCGTCGCTCTTTCTCAGAACGTCCGAAGCCCGTCCGTAGGTGGTTACCCTCTCGCACTCCGGGAAATTGTTCTCGATATATTCAAGAATCGTAAGCAGCTTGTGGTTTGCCAAGCAAAGGGCGTCGCCGTCGCAAAGAAACATTCGATCGATCCTGCGGTACTGCTTTCTCGCCCATGCAAGGTCTTCCAAAACTTCTTCCAATTTTCGCACCTTAAACCGCTTTGCCTTGAACATATTGCAAAAGGTGCATTTGTTGTGTGAGCAGCCGATCGTTACCTGAACGAGCAGGCTGTATGCCTCGCTGGGCGGCCGGTAAATATCTCCAACGTATCTCATCAGTTCTCCTCTTTTAATTATGACGGCAGGGCGGCTCGGCACCGCATATCTGCCGATTGAAGATTTGCTACATTCTTTCTGCGCCTATATTCTTGCGCCTGTATTTTGGGCGCCTACATTCTCTCCGGAGCCTGCATTCCAAGGAGCGCAAGTCCGTTTTTGATGGTGGTTTTCGCAGCGATTACCAGCGCCAGCTTTGCCAGTTTTTCTTCCTCGTTGTCGCAAAGGATATGCTCGTCGTGGTAGAACCGGTTGAAGCTCTGGGCAAGATCCACGATATGCCTTGTGACGATGGACGGCTCATATTTTTCTCCCGCTTCAATCACAACCTGCGGGAACTGGTAAATCAGCTTTGCAAGCTCGTAGGCGCTTGGGCTTGTAATATACTTGGAATCGATATTGCCCGAAGCCGCCTTTGCCGTAAGCGCTTCCCCTGCGTTTCTGAGGATACTTGCGGCTCTTGCGTAGGTGTACTGCACGTAAGGTCCCGTCTCGCCGTTAAAGTCGAGGACTTTCTTCCAGGAGAAAACATAGTCCTTAATTCGGTTATTGGAAAGCTCGTTGAATACCACCGCGCCGATTCCCACCTGCTTTGCGGTTTCCTCCACATTGTCCGTTGCAACGCCCTTTTCCTTTATGATGTCCCGGGTCTCGTCGATGGCTCTGTTCAGCACGTCTTCCAGGAAAACGACTCTGCCTTCCCGGGTGGACATGGTTCCGTCTTCCAGGCTTACCAGTCCGAACGGCACGTGAATGATGTCCTTCGCCCATTCGAATCCCATGAGTTCAAGGATTTTTTTCAGCTGCTGGAAGTGCAGGTTCTGTTGCGATGCCACAACATAGATGTTCTTATAAAAATCGTAGGTGTCCTTTCTGTACTTTGCACAGGCAAGGTCACGGGTGATATAAAGGGTGGAGCCGTCGGATTTGAGAATCGGAGCCGGTGTGAGACCGTATGGCTCCAGATCCACGATCATTGCCCCCTTGGATTCCACCAAAAGATTCTTTTTCTTAAGGTCCTCTACGATGGCCGGCATCTTGTCGGAGTAAAAGGACTCTCCGGCGTAGGAATCGTAGCTGATCCCCAGCATATCGTATACTCTCGTAAACTCTTTCAGGGATTCGTCTCTGAACCACTGCCAAAGCTCAACCTCTTCCTTTTCGCCGTGTTCCAGCCTTG
>CAVHEY010000108.1:0-5339 GCA_963635155.1 Bacteroides stercoris | reverse complement strand
GTGATGCTGCTGGTAGGCAAGCAAAATATTGACTACATCATCAGCGAAGTCGAATGGAGTACGATTCTGTTCTTCACCATGCTGTTCGTGGTCGTAGGAGGTCTCGTGGAGACGGGGCTGATCGGACAGCTGGCAAGCTTTGTAATGAACACCACGGCAGGACATACGACCATGATGATTATGGTACTGCTTTGGGCGTCGGCGCTGCTTTCGTCGGTGCTGGACAATATCCCGTTTGTAGCCACCCTGATACCGCTGGTGCAGGCCATGGGCGCAAGCGGTGTGGATGTGGAACCCCTTTGGTGGGCGATTTCCCTGGGCGCCTGCCTGGGAGGCAACGGAACCCTTATCGGAGCCTCGGCAAACGTTGTGCTTTCCGGCATCAGCAACAGGCACGGCTATCCGATTACCTTCAAGGATTACACGAAAATCGGCTTCCCGCTGATGATTCTGTCGGTGCTGATTTCCACGGCTTACCTGCTTATCAAATACGGATTTTAATACATAGATAATGAAGAAAAGATAAAAAGGAGGAATTTCAATGTTTAGGAGCAATATGTCAAACGATATGATAAATATCCGCCTCAAACAGCTGGGGGCAGCGTCCATCAAAACCTCCCCGGCGCACATCAACATCGCAAAATTTGAAATTGCCGAGGATCTGCGCATAACCTATATGTACGAGGTCAAGGAGGAAGAAATCTATTTGCAGAGAGTCAATCCTTATCCCCTCATGATAGGTAAAATTTACAACGAGCAACAGGTCGTGGATATCATCGAGCTGGATCTGAAAAAATTCCGCGCGGCATACCAAAGCTCCTGCTTCGTGCAGTTCCTGAGGCTGACCAACGGCGTCGCGTCCTTTAACAAGGAAATCGAAAACCTGTTTATGACCCACAATGTTCCGGGAGAAAAGCTGGATATTCTCGAAGAACACATTCGGAAGCTGCACAATGTAATCGCGGACATCGCGGAAAACACGCCGCCTTTGGAATAAGAGGTTCGTCGCGGGATTCGCATTTCAATAGAATCGGATATAGGGAAAAGCCGGAGAGAGCAAATTCAGGCTCACTCCGGCTTTTTTACTTCAGTCGGCTTTTTTCATTTTTTCAGCCGGCTTTTTTAGTGCTTTTTTATGCCAAAAAAGATAGCAAAATCGGGAGGAATGTTGTATAATTTTGGCACGAGACTTGCTATATTTAAAGGCAAGGGAGGAAATGCGATGAAGATAAATGAATTTTACAACACCTTAGATACTTTATTTGAAGAGAAAAAAATCGGAGAGGCGGAAAAGTTCCTGCTGGAGTGCCTCGGGAAAGCCGAGGCGGCGGGCGAATGGGAACTCGTAGTTGCGGCGGCAAACGAGCTTGGGGGACTTTATCGCGTCCTTTCCAGATACGAGGAAGGCGCGGAGCTTTACGAAAAAGCCTTGGACGCCCTCGGAAAAATCGGAGACGAAAAGGACGAAAACTATGGGACGACGCTGATAAACTATGGGACGATTCTCAGCATGGCTGGGAAGTTCGAGGAGGCGCTGGCTTGTTACAACGAGGCGGTCAAAACCTTGCAAATGCGGGGGAACGAGGGGGATTACCCGATGGCGGCGCTGTATAACAATATGAGCGGACTCTACCAGAAAAAAGGCGATTTGAACACGGCGGCGGTATATATCCACAAGGCTTTGCTGATCATAAAAAATCTTGAGGACAGCGAAGTCGAGGTCGCGATCAGCTATAGCAATCTTGCGGGAATCTACATTCGTCTTGGCAATCTCGCCGATGCGGAAAAATACGCCGAGGAGGCTGCAAGGGACTTTCGGAAAATCTCCGGAGACAGAGACGTTCACTACTCTGCGGCGGTTTGCACTTTGGGAGAAGTGTATTTTGCAAAGGGCGAGTACGAAAAGGCAGAAGAACTGTTTACAGAGGCGCTGGGGCTTATCGCAAGGGACTACGGAACCGATAACGACAGCTACAGAGTTGTGGCGCGAAATTTGGAAAAGTGCAGAGAGAAAATCGGAGGAAAGTAAGAGATGCGAGGAATGGAAATCGCTGAAAAATATTTTGAGGAGTACGGGCTAAAGACGGTGATGAGCGCCTGCCCGGCGGCTGCCGCCGCCGGGCTCGTCGGCGAAGGCTCTCAGTGCTTCGGCTTCGACGACGAGATTTCGCGGGATCACGACTTCGGGCCGGGCTTTTGCATTTGGCTGCCCGCCCGGGATTTCGACAAGTACGCCGCGAAATTGCAGGCGCTCTATGAAACTCTGCCAAGAGAGTTCATGGGACTTTCCCGGGACAATATACAGGACAAGAGCCGGGTGGGTGTCATGGAAACAGGCAAATTTTATTTCAAGTACATTGGACTTTCGGAGCCGCCAAGGACGAACCGCCAGTGGCTGTTTTTAAAGGAAACCAGTCTTGCCGTATGTACCAACGGAAAGGTGTTTCGGGACGAAACGGGCGAGTTCACCGCATTCCGGGAGGCTTTGCTCGCCTACTATCCGGAGGATATTCTGCGCAAGAAAATCGCCGCGAGAGCCGCAATCATGTCCCAGGCGGGTCAGTACAATCTATTGAGATGCCTTGACAGAGGCGATCGGGTCGCGGCGCTCCTTGCCTTGGCGAAATTTACGGAGGCTTCGCTGTCCATGGTCTATCTGCTCAACCGAAAGTATATGCCTTTTTATAAATGGGCTTATCGAGGAGCGAGGGATTTACCGAAGATGCAGCCTGCGATTAAAAAAATCGGAGAACTTTGCAGGAGCCTTGAGGCAGGGGAGGCGAGCCTCGCCGCCCTGAGAGCAAAAGCCTTCGAACTCACTGAGTTTATTTGCGCGGAGACGGCTGGCGAGCTGAACCTGCAAGGCTTTTCGGGTTGCGGCAACGCTTTTTTGCAGGAACACTTAGGGGAAATCATGGACGGAATCCGAGATCCGGAGATCCGCGCCCTGCCGCCGATCTTTGACTACGGATATTAGCGGAATGCGGCAGAAATGTGGTATATATGTAGAAAGCTGCAAAGAGAGAAGGAAAGGGGAAAATAATGAACGAAAATATCGAAAAAATCAACCCAAGAGAGGAAAAAATCAATAAAATCATCGAAATGGAATGGAAGATGTTCCAAAACGTAAATAATATCGGCGGCAGGGCTTCCTGCCAGGACGATCACGAAACCTTTGTGATTATGCGCAGAAGTCAGTTCGAGAACTGGACGGAGGAACTGCTGAATGCATATCTTGCCTACATCGAAGAGGCAGAGCAGAAAGGTCGCAATCTCATCGCCCAAAAGTACGGGCGCATGATGAAAGATACGGAGCCGCGCTATTACGAGGAAAACATAAAACCATATATCCCTGCGCTTTCGGAAACCGCCGAGAAGATGATCGACGAAATAATGGAAATCATCGTTCCGTGGGAAAAGGATTTTGCCGCCCGGTATCCGAAGCTGGGCAGGGCGAGCCGTCCTGTCACCGCAGAGGGAGATGCGAGCGGCTTCACCTCCATGGAAACCTACGCCCGCGGGGAGCTTGGAACCTACTCCGAGGCGCTTCTTGCGCTGTACCTTGCCTATATGAAAAAGCTGAAGGCAGAGGGCAAATCCATTTCCGTGATGGACCGCAGGGTCATGACCCGTCTCTACGGCTACGATTCCATTGAGGCGGCAGAAGCCAGCCTGTAACGGTAAAAGCGGTTAAAAAAACATGATGTAATAAATTGGCATATAAGTGATATTGCCTTTGCAGGTGATTTCTCTGTTATTTGAAAGCACAACGCCTTTTTTGATATGATATTCCTCATTTTGAAGCAAAGCGTTCAAAGCGCTGTGAACGGTATAATCTTTGCCGGATTTGACCTCAATGGGGATAACGGAAAGGCTGTCGTAATCGTCAATCAAATAATCCACCTCACCCTTGCTGCGATTGTCGTAATAAAAAAGCTTGTGACCGTGGGCAATCAACTCAGAGGCTACAGCCGTTTCATAGACAGAACCGAGATTGATGCTTTTTTCGCTGTCTAAAATCGCGCGAATATTGTTGCCGTATAAAATGCCCGAAAGGATGCCTACATCGCTCAGATAGAGCTTCAACAAATTTTTACCGGAGGACTCGATCAGAGGAAATTTTGGATTGGAAATTGCCTGCACGTTCAGCGCAATGCCTGCGCTGATTAAATAATCAAAGGCATCCGCATAATTGGCGAATGTTTTTCCTCGCTTTTCTTCAATGTTTTTGATTACAACGCGTTTTTTCTTGTTTTCCATATTGGAAGGTATCAGATCATAGATGCGGCGAATTTTGAGTGTATCGTTTTTGTCATATTTAGAGGCATCGTCGGCATAATATTCGTGAATTTCACTCTGTATTTCGCGAACAATCTGAATATTGTGTTCACGCAAATAAGCATTTACAGCATCGGGAAGACCGCCGACGAGCAGGTATTTGCGAAACAAATCCATCATTTTGTTATGCCCGGCTTCGTCAAGGGATTCTTCAAGCTCATACTTTTTTCGTATTGCGGATATAGCAAATTCGTTCATTCCGTTGGCGTATAAAAACTCTTCAAAATCAAGAGGAAACATACGAACCTTGCGGATGCTGCCAATGGGAATTGAGCTTGTTTTTGAAAGCGTAACACCCAAAAGAGATCCACTTGCAATAAAGGTAAATTTTTCGTCCTGCGCTAAAAACTTTAAAAGCGTTAAAAGGTGCGGATATGCCTGAATCTCGTCAATAAAAATCAGCGTGTTCCTTTTATCCTGCATTTTGTTTCCGGCAAGCATACTTATTTGAAGATAAAAATCTTCCACTGTTCGAACCTCCGCAAAAAGTCTGTCGCTTAACATATCTTCAATCATATTGACTTCGATAAAGTTTTCAAAAAGCTTTTTCCCCACATGGCGGATAATATATGTTTTTCCGACCTGTCTTGCGCCGTCAATCAGTAAAACTTTGTTTGTATCGCTTGTCAGATGTTTTTCGATCAAAGATGAAATCTTTCGGTATAGCATGATATAACCTCCAATTTGACTTTTCAATATAATTTTAACCTGAATTTCATGACTTTTCAATATAAATTTACGCAAAATTTCATGACTTTTCAATACAATTTCGCTCTGAATTTTATGACTTTTCAAGTTTTTACATAAATTTTCCGACAAGCAGTCGGTAATTTGCAAATTTCGCAAAAAAAAAAATTTGGGACTGCATGCGCAGTCCCGGAAGGCATTATAAGAAACTCTAATGAGCTTAACTTGCGATGTACCACACGCGGCAGGGTCTCACACAAAAGCTGCCGCGCGCATCATCTAGGAGAACTGTAGGTGAAAAGAAACTCTTGGCA
>CAVHEY010000107.1:0-5340 GCA_963635155.1 Bacteroides stercoris | reverse complement strand
ATTGTATTCATATCGTTACCTCCTAATATTTACCTGTTAAAATCCCAAAACTCTTGCGAAAATCCTCTTTCATTTTATCCGCATCAAATAAAAGCCCATTTATGTGATAGTGGCTAATCACCCCAAGATATGCGCCGATCACGGAAACCGCAAGGGTTTCATCGCCTCCAAGGGCACCGCAGACCGTATGCTCGATGGCGGCTATGGGGTTCCCCGGCTCCCGGCTTAGTATCGCGTTTTGGATGAGCTGGGTGGCAAGAAGGGGGTAAGCCGCCGTGTCGTCCATGAGCTTGTCAAAGAGGGCGAGGACCTTTTCCTTGCCCCGAAGCCCGGAGGCATCGAAATACTCGGTCAAATCATCGATTTCCTGGGAAAAGATTCCGAGCATCAAGTCCTTCGTTCCGCTGAAATAGTTAAAGACGGTGGTGCGGCAAACTCCCGCCCGCTCCGCAACCTGCCGAAAGCTTACGTTTTCAATGCCGTATTCCTCAAAAAGCCCCTTGGCGGCGTGCATGATCTTTTGCCTGTTTTTTTCCTTTATCGCCGACATGATGCTTTCTCCTTTGAGTCAGCTGCGTCATCGCCCTTTTTCCTTTTTTCGCTTTTTTGCGCCCGCTTGTTGGTGTTCAGAGAGCCCCGGTACACGAAGAAGCGGTCGTAGAGAAATTCGCTGGTAAGGTTCGCCGCCATGGTAATTGCAAGCACCGCATATGCGTTCCAGCCCATGTCCGTCAGGGCGTTGCCCCACCAGGTGGAAAGGGGAGTGAACACGCAGTAAAACGCCGCCACCTTGAGCATGGCGATGGGTACATTGTTTGCGGATTTGAATGTAAATTCCCGATTAAGGGTGAAATTCCAAAGCACGGACAGGGTCAGCGCCGTCAGATAGCACGGCGTGTAGGGCAGCGAGGTCAGCTCGTGCATCAGCGCAAAGGTAATCGCCTGAATGATTCCCGCCGATGCGGAAAACAGCACAAATTTAATTACCTGGGCGGCATTTTCCTTCGATGAAAGGGTCTGACTTGGCGCACTCTTTTCCTCAGTGGAAAGCGCCGGATTCGGTGTGTTTTTTTCTTCGTTCATAGTGAGTCTCCTACTGTTAATGCAAAAAAGAAATTGTACCGCAGTACAATTTTGTACTATGGTACAATTATGAAACGAAAATCGGAAATTGTCAATAGCTGAAAGCCTTTGTTAAACCATTTTCTTCGGGTCAACCCATAAGTCGAAGTTTTCTTCGCTGACCAGACCCAGCCTCAAGGCGGCTTCTTTCAGGGTCAGGTGCTCCTTGTGGGCGAGTTTTGCAATCTTTGCGGCGTTTTCGTAGCCGATATGGGGATTCAGCGCCGTTACGAGCATGAGGGATTTTTGCATATTCTCCGCAATCCTTTCCCGATTCGGGCGAATGCCGCTCGCGCAGTGCAGACGGAAGGAGTCCATGGCGTCTGACAAAAGCCGCGCCGACTCAAGAAAATTGTGAATCAGAACCGGCATGAAAACATTGAGCTGGAAATTCCCCTGAGACGCGGCAAATCCAACGGTCGCATCGTTTCCCATGACCTGTACGCAGACCATGGTCAAAGCCTCGCACTGGGTGGGATTTACCTTTCCCGGCATGATGGAGCTGCCCGGCTCGTTTTCCGGAATGGTAATTTCGCCAATGCCGCAGCGAGGACCGCTTGCCAGCCAGCGCACATCGTTTGCGATTTTCATCAGATCGGCGGCGAGGGCTTTCATTGCACCGTGGCAGAATACCAAGGCGTCCTTGCTTGTAAGGGCGTGGAATTTGTTCGGGGCGGTTTCAAACTGTTTCCCGGTGATTTCGCTGATTTTTTTGGCGGAAAGCTCCGCGAAGCCATCGGGAGCGTTAAGCCCTGTGCCTACCGCGGTGCCGCCCAGAGCAAGCTTGCGGACGCCCTGAAGGGAAGCTTCCAGCATTTTTCGCGTTTCCGTAAGCATCTCGCGCCAGGCGCTGATTTCCTGTCCGAGGGTAAGAGGCGTCGCATCTTGCAGATGGGTTCTGCCGGTTTTGATGATGTCCTTATTCTCCTCTTCCAACCGTCCAAGGACTTCGGCAAGGGCATCTAGGGACGGGAGCAGATAATCCTCTATCGCCGTGACTGCGGCGATGTGCATGGCGGTGGGGAACGTGTCGTTGCTGCTCTGGGACTTGTTTACATGGTCGTTGGGGTGAACGATGCTTTTTCCGAGAATCTCGTTCGCCCGATTGGCGATTACCTCGTTTACGTTCATATTGGACTGGGTGCCGCTCCCCGTCTGGTAGATGACCAGAGGGAAGTGATCCCGCAGCTTCCCGGAGATGACCTCATCTGCCGCCTGCTGAATCGCTCCGGCTCTCTCTTCGTCCAGAACTCCAAGCGCAAGGTTTGCCTTCGCGGCGGCTTTTTTCAAAACGCCGAAAGCCGTGATAACCTCATCGGGAATCCTCTGGGTTCCGATCTTGAAATTTTCAAAGCTTCGCTGGGTTTGAGCGCCCCAATAGCGGTCTGCGGGCACCTTGACTTCGCCCATTGTGTCGTGTTCAATGCGATATTCCATCGTGTATCCTCCCTTATTTTGGTTCTTAGCTATCAGCAATTATTTTTCGGTTTCTTCGCGCTGATTCCGGTAACATTCCATAACCGCCTCTGCCACCCGTTTTACCACCAGCGGATTGAAACCGTCCGGCAAAACGTATTCCGGAGACAATTCTTCCTCGGGAATGACGGAGGCGATGGCTCTTGCGGCGGCTTCCTTCATTTCCTCGGTGATGCGGGGTGCGCCGCAGTCCAGGGCTCCCCGGAAGATTCCCGGAAAGGCGATGACGTTGTTGACCTGATTCGGGAAATCCGAACGTCCGGTGCCTACAACGGCTGCTCCTGCGGCTTTCGCCTCATCAGGCATGATTTCGGGAACCGGATTTGCCATTACGAAGACGATGGGGTCTTTTGCCATGCTGCGGATCATATCTTGCGTTACGGCTCCGGGCTTGGAAACGCCTACTAAAATATCCGCATCTTTTACCGCCTCGGCAAGGGAGCCTGCGATATTGTCTTTGTTTGTAATTTTAGCCATCTTTTCCTGCTCCGGATTGTTGTAGGGAGCGCCCTCGTATATGGTTCCCTGACGGTCGCAGAGTATGATGTCGCCGAATTTGAGACGAATAAACATCTTTGCGATGGAAATTCCGGCGGAGCCTGCTCCGTTAATGACGATTTTCAGGTTGCCGGATTTCTTGCCGGTGACTTTCAGGGCGTTCAAAATACCCGCGCTGGTGATGATGGCCGTACCGTGCTGGTCGTCGTGAAATACCGGAATGTCGCACATCTCGATCAGGCGTTTTTCGATTTCAAAGCATCGCGGCGCGCTGATATCTTCCAGGTTGATACCGCCGAAGCTCTTGGAAATGAGGTAGACGGTGTTTATGATTTCCTCCGGGTCTTTGCTGTTTATGCAAATCGGCACGGCGTCGATTCCTGCGAAAGCCTTGAAGAGCGCACATTTTCCCTCCATAACCGGCATTCCTGCGGCGGGACCGATGTCCCCAAGACCCAAAACAGCTGTGCCGTCGGTGATGACTGCGACGGTATTGCCCTTGCCGGTGTAGGTATAGGCAAGCGCTTCATCTTTTTGTATTTCAAGGCAAGGCTCGGCAACCCCCGGCGTGTAGGCAACCGAAAGCTCCGACTTGTTTGTAATCGGGCATTTACACTCTATGGAAAGCTTGCCTCTCCATTCGGCGTGTTTTTTTAATGCATATTCTTTTTTTTCGTCCATTTTTGTCTCCCTTTCTCTGTAGAAGCTAATCTGTCAAACTAACTATATTATATACAAGATTCGATTACAGTTAAAGCAATATTTTGATTTTTCATGATAGACTTTTCTCGGCAAAGATGGTATATTTATTAGATAATATTGATGAATATTTATCCAAAATCAGGAGGTTTCATATGGCAAGTTTATGGGGCGGACGGTTTGAAAAGGAAATGGACGACATCGTAAAGGAATTCAATGCGTCCATCGGATTCGACCAACGCATGTATAAGGAAGACATTGAGGGCAGCATCGCCCACGTCACCATGCTGGGAGAGCAGGGGATTGTAAGCAAGGAAGAGGCAGAGCAAATTATTGCGGGGCTAAAAATCATTGAAAAACGCATTGAAGAGGGGAAAATCACCTTTTCCGCAGAGGACGAGGACATTCACATGGCGGTGGAGAGCCGCCTGATTGAAGAAATCGGAGAGGTGGGGAAAAAGCTTCACACGGCAAGGAGCAGAAACGACCAGTGTCAGATCGACAGCAGACTGTATCTCAAAAAAGAGATGGAGGATATCCTGCATCGCCTGTGCTACTTGGAGTCCGTCATTCTGAAAAAGGCGGAAACCTACGCAGACGCTTTGACCGTGGGATTTACCCATATGCAGCACGCCCAGCCGATCACTGTCGGCTTTATCTTCATGGCATATTTTCAGATGTTCCGCAGGGACACGGAGCGCTTGCTGGACGCATATGACCGCATGAATCTTTCTCCTCTTGGGGCTTGCGCTCTGGCAGGAACCACCCTGCCTACCAATCGGCACCGCACGGCGGAGCTTTTGGGCTTTAAGGCCCCTACGGAAAACGCCATGGACAGCGTCAGCGACCGGGACTATATGCTGGAATTCATGAGCGACGCTTCCATTTCCATGATGCATCTGTCCAGATGGGCAGAGGAATTCGTATGGTGGAATTCCCAGGAATTTTCCTACATAGCCATTGACGACAGCTACTGCACGGGAAGCAGCATCATGCCCCAAAAGAAAAATCCGGATATGGCGGAGCTTTTGAGAGGAAAGGTCGGCAGAGTATACGGGGATTTGATGCAGCTTCTGACGGTGATGAAAGGGACGCCGCTAGCATATAACAAGGACTTCCAGGAGGACAAGGAAAGCCTATTTGACGCCATTGACACTTGGAAAGCGAGCATTACCATCTTTGCAAATATGCTGGATAAGACGGAGTTCCGCATGGACATGATCGAAAAGCAGCTTAGCAAGGGCTTCCTCAACGCGACGGATATTGCGGAGCATTTCGCAAAACAGGGAATTCCGTTCCGTGAGGCCCACAGCATCGTAGGTCGCATGGTAAAGGTGTGCGAGAACAAGGGCTGCGACTTCGAAGATCTGACCGATGAGGAACTGAAAGAAATCGACGGACGCATCGGAAAGGAAGCCCTGGGAGACATCAGCATCAAGGCTTGTGTAGATGCTAGAGTTTCCTTCGGCGGCACGGCACCGACAGAAGTCAGAAGACAGATCAAAACGGGAAAAGAATGGCTGGATAGCGTGAAGCTTTGATGCA
>CAVHEY010000106.1:0-5366 GCA_963635155.1 Bacteroides stercoris | reverse complement strand
ATTTTTTCCTCCTGTGTTTTTGATTTATTCGCTGATTTGTTGAAAATTCAATGGACTAAAGCTTTTTTGCCACGCTGATAATGTCTCCGACAACCGCACTGCCTGTTGGGAGCGCCCCTGCGCCTTTTCCGTAAAACATCAGCTCGCCCACCATGTCGCCGGTGACATATACCGCGTTAAATTCATTAGATACGCCGCAAAGGGGGTGAGAAAGGGGCAGCTTTTCCGGTGCAACACTTGCCTTGACCTGGCCGTTTTCCCGCAGGGCGTGACCGATGAGCTTGATCTTGCAGCCCTCGGAAGCGGCTTGCCCGATGTCCTCTGCCGTTATTTTGGAAATGCCTGTGGTCGGAATATCCGACGGCGGGATATATTCGTCAAAGAGCAGGGCGATCAGGATAGAAAGCTTATTTGCCGCGTCCAGCCCCTCCACGTCGGCGGTAGGGTCTGCCTCTGCGAAGCCCTTTGCCTGTGCGTCTTTCAGAACCTCTTCGTAGCTTGCGCCTTCCTCGGTCATCTTTGTCAAAATGTAGTTCGTAGTTCCGTTCAGAATTCCCATAACCTCCAGGAAGTTATTGCCTTGAAGCGGATTCTGGATAGCCGTAAGGACAGGGATTCCTCCCGCAACCGCAGCTTCAAAGAGAAAATCAACGCCGTTTTCCCGGGCAGTTTTCGTAAGAACCTCATAGTTAGCGGCAACTGCGGCTTTGTTTGCCGTTACCACATGCTTGCCGTTTTTCATGGCGTCCAGCATAAACGAGGTGGCAGGTTCGATGCCGCCGATAACCTCAACGACCAAATCAATATCGGGATCCTTCAGAATGACGTCGGGATCGTCGGTAAAAAGATGGGAATCGGAATGTTTTCTTCTTAATATACGAACAACCTCGACAGAAACGCCGGTACGTTCCCGGATTAAATCATGGTTTTTTGTCAGAATTTCGTAGGCGCCGCCGCCTACGGTGCCGTAGCCTAAGATGCCGACTTTGAGTTTTTTCATTTCATTTCCTCCGTGTGAAAAATAACAATGAGAGAATTATATAATATTTCTTCGATTTTGTCTTTATTTTTTTGAAAATTTTGTTATTATAGTTTTTGGGAGGTAGAAAAATGTCATTACATATCGTTTTTGTTGAACCGGAAATCCCGCCTAATACAGGAAACATCGCAAGAACCTGCGCTGCCACCGATACGGTGCTGCATCTGGTAAAGCCGCTGGGTTTTCGCATCGATGACAAGAGCCTGAAACGGGCGGGGCTGGATTACTGGCCCTATGTGAAGCTGGAAATCCACGAGAGCCTTGATGCTTTTATGAAAAAATACGGAGACGGCTCCCACAGACTTTTCCTAGCCACCACCAAGGGCGGGCATATCTATACGGAGCATACGTATCGGGACGAGGATATGTTCCTCTTCGGAAAGGAAACCGCGGGGCTTCCCAGAGATTTCATCGAGGAGCACAAGGAAAGCGCCATCAGAATCCCAATGAGTGCAGACACAAGGCTTCGCTCCTTTAACCTTGCCAATTCGGCAAATATCATTCTCTTTGAAGCCTTAAGGCAATTAAATTTCCCGGGGTTGAAATAGGGAAAAGATTTTGGTATAATACTTGCATAGGAGAATTTTTTGAGGACGAAATTCGAGGTGTATTGGTGAAACTTGGTTATGATTTAACAATTGAGCAGTCCCAAAAATTGGCGATGACGCCGGAACTCATTCAGGCGATTCAGATTCTCCAGTTTAATTCCCAAGAACTGGAAAATTATGTCCAAGATGAGCTTATGCAGAATCCTGTTTTGGAATACGAAGCGGGAGACGACAAGCGGGACAAAGAGCAAGAGGTTTCCAAATCCGAGTCTTTGGATAACAAAGCGGCGGAGGAAGCCGATTTTGACTTGCGCGAAAAAGTAAAAGAGGCGGAATACGACGATATCAGCTACAAGCAGTGGGAACATCGCAGAGACAACGACGAACCGACCTTTGAGCAATTTGTCAGCAAAGAAGAAACCTTGGAGGACTCGCTGCTCTTGCAGCTTACCTTTTCCAGGCTAAAGGGCGAAGACCTGAAAATCGGCAGATATCTGATAGAGTCCATAGACCAAAACGGATATCTCACGGCGGAGATCCCAAAGGTTGCGAAATTGTTCAAAACCTGTGCGGAACGGGTGGAGAAAATTCTTGACGTTATCCAGACCTTTGAGCCTGCGGGGGTGGGAGCCCGCTGTCTGAAAGAGTGCCTGATTTTGCAGCTTGCCTCAAAGGGACTGCTGGAAGATTCCGTGGAGTATATTATTTTACATCATTTGGAGGATATCGGAGAAAATAAACTGGGAAAGGTTTCAAAGGAAACCGGACTTACGGTGGCGCAGGTACAGATGATCGCAGACCTGATCCGAACTCTTGAACCGAAGCCGGGCAGAAGATTTTCTTCGGGGGAAGCCGTAAAATATGTGGTTCCGGACGTCATTGTGGAAAAAATCGATGGCGAATATCAGGTGCTTACAAACGAAGGGACAATCCCAAGGCTGATGGTAAGCTCCTATTATATGAGCCTCGCAAAACGGGCGTCGGAGGACGCGGAGCTTTCAAAATATCTGAGCGATAAATATAATTCCGCAATGTGGCTGATTAAAAGCATCGAGCAAAGACGGCAGACCATATACAACGTGGTTGCCTCCGTGGTGCATTATCAGAAGGAATTTTTGGACAAGGGTCCGAAGTACATGAAAACCCTCACCCTGAAACAGGTGGCGGAGGACTTGGACATTCACGAATCCACGGTAAGCCGTTCTATTAACGGAAAGTATATGCAGACGCCCCGGGGGGTGTTTGAAATAAAATACTTTTTCTCCAGCGGAGTTACCGGAGCGGACGGCGAGGGAATGTCCTCCAACAGCATCAAGACCTTCATCAAGGAAATCGTTGAAAGCGAGGACCCGAAAAAGCCTTACAGCGATCAGGATATGGTTGAAATTCTCAGCCAAAAGGGAATTGAAATTTCAAGACGTACCGTGGCGAAGTATCGGGAGTGTATGAATATCTTATCTTCATCGAAACGGAGAAGATATTAAAATATAAACAACAAACAAAAGAAACATTGTCGTAACGAATGTTTTAGAAGGAGAAGAAAATGGCGATTAGAGTAGGTATTAACGGTTTTGGCAGAATCGGCAGGGTGGTAATCCGCGCGGCGATGGATATGCCGGAAATTGAAATCAGAGCGATCAATTTGAGAAACGCAGACCTGGAATATATGGTCTATATGCTCAAATATGATACGGTTTTCGGCAGATTTCCAAAGAGCCTCGACCATGACCAATCGGGAATTTATATTGACGGAAAACACGTGGACGTTTACTCGTTCTCGGACGCTTCCGAAATTCCCTGGAAAGAGGCGGGAGTCGATTATGTGATCGACTGCACCGGCGCTTACGTTACCACGGAAAAGGCGATGGATCACATCGAAGCGGGGGCAAAACACGTGATTATATCCGCTCCGGCAAAGGATAAGGACACGCCGACCTTCGTATACGGCGTAAATCATCAGGAATACAACTCGGAGATGAAGGTCGTTTCCAACGCTTCCTGCACCACCAACTGTCTGGCACCTCTGATGAAGGTTATCGAGGACAATTACGGAATTAAAGAGGGTCTCATGTCTACCATTCACGCGGCGACGGCAAAACAGAAAGTCGTAGACGCAAAATCCCTCAAGGACTGGAGAACCGGTCGCAGCGTATTCGGCAATGTAATCCCGTCAACCACCGGCGCGGCAAAAGCCGTAGGTCTTGTCATTCCTTCTCTGAAAGGCAAGATGACCGGCATTTCCTACAGAGTTCCTACGGCGGACGTTTCGGTTATCGACGTAAACGTGGTGCTCAACACGCCGACCAGCGGACCGGAACTCAGACAGAGAATCAAGGAAGCTTCCGAAACCTATCTCAAGGGCGTTCTGGAATATGTGGACGACGAGGTGGTTTCCGGGGATTTCGTAGGAGACCCTTGCACGTCCATTTTCGACTCCAGACAGACCATCGAGCTTAACGACCATTTCTTCAAGCTTATCGCATACTACGACAATGAATTCGGATATTCCAGCAATCTTCTCCATATGTTAAAGCATATGCACGAAGTTGACTGCAAGTAATCCTCGGAAGTCTTACATAAAAATTTCGGAGGAGAGCTGACAAAATGAAAAAAACAATCAGAGATATTGAAGTAAAAGGAAAGAACGTACTGGTAAGATGTGATTTTAACGTGCCGCTGAAAGAGGGCAAGATCACAGATGACATTCGAATCGTTTCCGCACTGCCCACGATAAACTATCTCAGGGAGCATGGGGCAAGGGTGATCCTGATGTCGCACCTGGGAAGACCCGAGGGAGAACCGAAAAAAGAATTTACCCTGGCACCGGTTGCCGAAAGGCTCACGGAACTTCTGGGGGAAAAAGTGATTTTCGCGGCGTCGGATCTTGTGGTGGACGACAAGGTAAAGGCGGCGGCTTCCCGACTCAAAGACGGCGAAGTGATGCTCCTTGAAAACGTGAGATTCCGCAAAGAAGAAACCAAGAACGGAGCGGATTTTGCAAAGGAACTGGCGTCCCTGGGTGACCTATTCGTAAACGACGCTTTCGGAACGGCGCACCGCGCCCACGCTTCCACAGCGGGAATCGCGGACTATCTGCCTTGCGTTTCCGGCTTCCTGATTGAAAAGGAAGTAAAATTCCTGGGAGATGCCTTGGAAAACCCGGCGAGACCTTTCGTGGCGATCATGGGCGGAGCGAAGGTAGGGGACAAGATCCCCGTAATCAAAAACCTGCTGAAAAAAGTCGATACGCTGATTATCGGCGGCGGCATGGCATATACCTTCTTCAAGGCTGAGGGACTGGAAATCGGAACTTCCCTTCTCGATGCGGATAATATAGGACTTGCAAAGGAGCTTCTTGCGGAAGCCGAAAGGCTTGGCGTGAAGCTGCTTCTGCCGGTGGACGCGGTTTGCGGCAGAGAATTTAAGAACGACACCGAATTTTCCGTTTATCCAAAGGAAAATATGCCGAAGGACAAGATGGGAATGGATATCGGTCCCGCATCGGTGAAGCTGTTTACCGATGCGATTAAAGGGGCAAAGACCGTGGTATGGAACGGTCCGATGGGCGTCTTTGAAATGCCGAACTTCGAAACCGGCACAAGGAAAATTGCGGAAGCCCTTGCGGATTCGGACGCAGTTACCGTCATAGGCGGCGGGGACTCCGCGGCAGCCTGCGAGCAGTTCGGGCTGAAAGACAAGATGACGCATATTTCCACGGGAGGCGGCGCTTCTTTGGAATTCTTAGAGGGCAAGGTTCTTCCGGGCATAGCGGTTATCGA
>CAVHEY010000105.1:0-5520 GCA_963635155.1 Bacteroides stercoris | reverse complement strand
AGGGCGAAGCCATTGGACTGGAAAAAGGCGAAGCGAAAAAGCAGCGGGAAATCGCGAAGAACATGAAAGCAAAAAACATTCCAAACGCCGACATAGCCGAAATAACAGGGCTTTCTGCCGAAGAAATCGAAAAATTATAGTTTATAGTTCATATTGCAAAAAATATCCGGAGCGAGCTTCCCCGAAGACAGGAAGATCT
Organism: Bacteroides stercoris; assembly: GCA_963635155.1. Lineage (GTDB taxonomy): Bacteria > Bacillota > Clostridia > Peptostreptococcales > Anaerovoracaceae > CAG-238. The sequence goes on along the minus strand of CAVHEY010000105.1, from coordinate 5,321 downwards.
CGCTCTTTTTCTATGCATGAAAATCACAGAAAACACATGGAAATCGGCGGAGCGTTGTGATAGAATACAAACATGGATATGAAAAACAAGGTATTTGAAACAATTAAAACTCACCGGCTGTTTGATGACGGCGCGCACATTGTGCTGGGACTTTCGGGAGGTCCCGATTCGATGTGCCTTTTTGATGCGCTTCTGGAGCTTTCCACAGCAACCGGCTACCATATTCACCCGGTGCATATCAATCACAAATTGCGACCAAAAGACGCAGAACGAGATCAGGCGTTTGTGGAGGAAATTTGCAGGCGACGGGGTCTTAACTGCCGAACTTTTGTGGTAGACTGCAATAAACTCGCCCGGGAAGAGGGACTGACCTCGGAGGAAGCGGGCAGAAAAGCACGGTACGAGGCTTTCTTTGAGGTAGCGGAGGAAATCGCCAAAGAGATGGCGGCGGAAGCCTGCAAGAGAAACGCGGCGGAGAGCCATGAACAAATCCGGACGGAGATTCATGAGCAAATCCAAAAGGAGATCCCACAGGAATATTTAACCGAGGCAAGGGGAAAAATCGCAATCGCCGTCGCTCAAAATGCCAACGATCAGGCGGAAACGATTTTGTTCAGAATCCTCCGAGGCACGGGAACCGACGGGCTTGCAGGAATCGCCTATAAGCGATATGAGAGGGGGATTGCGGTGGTAAGACCGCTGCTTGACGTGCCCCGGGAAGAAATCGAAAAGTACTGCGAGCTACGAAATTTATCGCCGCGAATTGACCATACTAATAAGGAAGCAATTTATGCCAGAAACAAAATAAGACTTGAGCTTTTGCCGCTACTGCGGGAAAAATTCAATCCGAATATACTGGAAACCCTCGACCGGCTGGGCAAAAACGCCGCGACAGACAGAGACTACATTTGGCAGCAGGCGGAGGCTGCCTATCACGAAATCAAAGATAAATCGCAAAAAAACGATGGTGCCGTAACCGCAGACGTTGCAAGACTTTCCGCCCTGCACAAGGCGGTCAGGATCCGGGTGTATAATCTTCTCCTAAACGAAATCGGAATGACGGAAAACATCAGCGAGGGGCAGCTGGAGAGCATCGAAAAAGTGCGCCTTTCCCAAAGCCCATCGGCGATGTGCGATTTGACAGAGGGATATGCGGTATATAAAGAATACGAGAAACTCCTGTTTTGCAGAAAAGCGGCACAAAGGACAGACAATGGGAAATACAAAATGAGTTTTATCAGCCCGGAGGAATATGCGGCAAAGAAATTTGCGGCAAAGAAATCTGCGGCAAGAGAATCTGCGGCAGGCGAAGACGCGACTTTGAGGGGCGACTTGCAAGGCGACTTGCAGGGCGGCAACTTTCCGAACGGAAAATTGCAGGATAGTAACCTGCGAAGCGACAGCCTGAAGGGGGACGGCGAATCTTCCGTAATCGGCATATTCGCCATACCGAAGGACGCCAAGGATTCCGTTTGTATAAGAAAGCGTCGGGACGGGGACGTGATTGCCATTGCAGGAGGCGGCGCTTTTGGCGGAAGTGCGGAAGCTACCGGCGCAGACACCGTGAACGCCGAAGGCAGAGCGACAGCCACCTCTGTCAGACACAAAAAATTACAGGACTTTTTCGTGGACGCCAAGGTTCCCAAGAACAAGCGGGACGAAATCGACCTGCTTGCATACGGAAATAAAATTCTCTGGGTGCTCCCGTCGCCGTATTTTGCTTCGGCGCAGTACCGCCAAAAAGGCAGGTTTTCCGCAGAGTTCAGACGGCCGGATTTCCAAGAGCAAAAATCCGCAAAAATCCCAAGGGACAGCGCGGAACAAGACAACGCAGAAATAATATTAATTCTTGAAATTTTATAAAATTTATGGTAGAATACTACGGAATATTTGTTGATATAAACAAAATGAAAGGGGAAAGAAGTGAAAAAATTCTCGAAAAATATAAGCGTATATATACTGATTTTTGCCTTGGTGGTGTCCTTCGCATACTTCTGCAAGTCCTACATGGGCACGGATCAGATAAGCCTGAAGGAAGTTTCCTTCTCCCAGTTTACAGAACTGGTAAAAGAAGAAAAACTCAGCGAAATTTCGATAGAAGGCACGACTCTTCGGGGCGTCGTAAGCGAAAATTCCATCGTTTACGCCTATGCACCGTCGGTAATTGAAATAAATTGGCTAGAAGAAACATACATTTTCGACCAGATGGAAAAGGGTACATTAAAGAGCTTCTCCAGCCCGAAGCCGGATACAAGCTCATGGCTGTGGTCGCTGATTCCGAACATTATCATGATCGGGGCGCTGGTGTTCCTCTTCTACATCATGATGAATCAGGGCGGAAACGGAAAAGCGTTCCAGTTCGGCAAGTCCAGAGCCAAGATGGTCAAGGGCGGAGACAAGAAAATTACCTTCAAAGACGTTGCCGGACTTGAAGAAGAAAAACAGGAGCTTTCGGAGGTTGTGGATTTCCTGAAAGACCCAAGAAAATACAAAGAACTGGGAGCCAGAATCCCGAAGGGCATTCTTCTCGTAGGACCTCCGGGAACCGGTAAAACCTACATTTCCAAAGCAACGGCAGGAGAAGCGGGCGTACCTTTCTTTACTATCAGCGGCTCGGACTTCGTTGAAATGTTCGTAGGCGTAGGCGCTTCCAGAGTAAGAGATCTTTTTGAACAGGCGAAGAAAAATGCTCCTTGCATCATTTTCATAGACGAAATCGACGCGGTGGGACGCAAGAGAGGCGCAGGAATCGGCGGCGGACACGACGAAAGAGAACAGACCTTGAACCAGCTTCTGGTTGAAATGGACGGATTCTCGGAGAATTCGGGCATCATAATTTTGGCTGCCACCAACAGACCGGACATCTTGGACCCTGCTCTGTTAAGACCGGGCAGATTCGACAGACAGGTTGTAATCGGCATTCCGGACGTCAAGGGCAGAGAGGAAATCATCAAGGTTCACGCAAAGAACAAACCCCTTGCAGACGACGTTACGCCGAAGATTCTGGCAAGAAGAACCATGGGATTTACCCCTGCGGATCTGGAAAACGTCCTGAACGAGGCGGCGCTGATTACGGCTCGCAGAAACGGACGCTTTATCCGAATGGAAGAAATCGAAGAGGCAATTCGCAAGGTGCAGATGGGACCTGCGAAAAAATCCAAGGTGGTTTCCGACGAAGAAAAGAAGCTTACGGCATACCACGAGGCAGGTCACGCAATCGTTGCAAGGTCGCTGCCGAAACATATGCCGATTCACGAGGTTACGATTATTCCGAGAGGGAGAGCCGGCGGATACACCATGTATCTTCCGGAGGACGACAAGCTGTTTGATACCAAGACATCGATGTATAACCACATCGTTTCGTGTATGGGCGGCAGGGTTGCGGAAAAACTCAAACTCGAAGATATTTCCATCGGTGCGTCCGGAGACATCAAGCAGGCTACCCAGATTGCCCGCGAAATGGTTACCAAATACGGCTTCAGCGATAAACTCGGCGCAGTAAGTTACGGCGGGGACGATGAAGTTTTCCTGGGCAACGATTTTACGGCGCACAAAAATTATTCCGAACATACAGCCTGCGAAATTGACGAAGAGATCAAAAGACTGGTGGACGAAGCCTATGAAGAGGCGATGCGCATTTTGACGGAGCATGACGAGATCTTGGAAAACGTTGCAAAGGCGCTGCTTTATGTCGAGACCATCAACGGCGAACAGTTCGAAGACCTTTACACCGGCAAGATTACGGCTGAGGCTTTGAAAGAAAGCGTTGAAAAAGCCGACGAAGAAAAGAAAGCCCGGGACGAAAAGGAAGCCAAAGAAAACGAAGCGTTAAGGCAAGAAGAAGAACGCAAGATGATGGAAGAGCTTGAAAAATATGATTCGAACTATTTAGAAGATGACGAGGCTCCGGAAAACGGCGAGGCTCCGGAAAACGGCGAGCTTCAGGAAGAGGACAAAAAGCCGCTGGAAGGGGACAAGACGCCTCATAGCGAGGAGGAAAAACTTCAGAAGGAAAAACCTCAGAAAGAAGAGCCTCAGGAAGAAGAGCCTCAGGAAGAAGAGGGAAAGGATGAAAGTAACAGTTAAGGACTGCTTGCAGCTCGATTCGTTCAGAAAGTGCATCGTGCTTGCCGGCGAAAAGAACATGGATAACCGGGTCAAGGCGGTGTCCGTAATGGACGCGGCAACGCCTGAAGAGGCACTCGCCTGCAACGGAAACAGCGAGACGATGATTCTCACCACCTTTGCGGGAATGAAAAAGGACACGGCGGCGCAGTGCGAAACCATTCGGGAGCTGGCGAAAGCGGGAGTTCCCGCAATCGTGGTTTTTCAGCGGGAAAAGAGCATGAGACCGGTGAACAAGGAAGTCACTGCGGCGGCTGATTCGGCGGGGATTCCACTGCTTCTCATGGTAGACGGCGAGGGAATGGACTACGCGACGATTATCGCCGATGTCATGGAACAGGTGCTTTACGGCAACAATTTCAAGAACAGTCTCATCAACAATACGATTTTTCACCTGCTCAACTTCGAAAAACACGCCAACTTCCAGCAGGCTTTGCACGAAGCGGCGGTAAACAACGATTTTCAGGTGGTGCTTCTCAGCGAGGAGTTTAACCCGGTTTTCGCGGTGGAGACCCGGCACCAGGCGACCATTAACGAGGTGATTCGCCGGGGCAGGGAGGTCGCCCTTAATTTAGGACATATTTACAGCCTCATTGAGATAAACGGGGTGCTGACCTACTGGGGACTTCTTTATCTCAATAACGAAAAATATTATCTCTTCATCGTGGATAACGATGACAATTACTCGGCGGGAGAGATTACAAAGCTTGCCGAAATCATAGAGCTTGCCATGGGAATGTGGAAGTTCACGCCGGAGAGGGACGCGAAAGCGGAGCTTGTCAAAGCCCTGATGCGAGGCAACAAGAGCCTTGCCTATTCTCTCCGGGAGGAGGCGGGAATCCGCGCCTCGGATATTTTGTCCGTACTCTATGCCAGGGGCATCGAGACCGGCAGGGCGGACGCGGTTATCGACGAATATGTGGAGAAAGGCTTGCTTGATATAATCAAGATAACCGAGGAGGATGAAAGCTATGCGGTGCTTTTGCGGGGGGAAAAGCTTGCGGAAGACGAGGAAACTTCGGAAATGGCGGTTTGCATTTCCTTCTTCGACAGGCTCAAAGAAAACAAGTCCGTCCGCATTTTCCATGTGACGGGAGTGGATCGCATCGAGGGAGCCGGGGACGGCTTCAGGCTCATCGGCGAAACATGGGCATTTGTAGAAAATATTTTCCCTTACAAGAGAGTATTTTCCAAGT
>CAVHEY010000104.1:0-5553 GCA_963635155.1 Bacteroides stercoris | reverse complement strand
TTCGCCCGGAGGGAAAAGAGAAAATCTCCAAAGAGCGAGAGGCGCTTACCGCAGAAATTCGGGCGTGCAGGCGAAAACAACACCTTTGCGAAAATATTCAGTTGCGTTCAGAACGCCTAAAAGAAACTATGGAACAGGAGATGAGAGAGAAAATGAAAACCAAAGAACGAAAAACGGAAAGGGGGCATGGCAGATGAACTACAGCGGAGATGCAGCAGAACAGGTGGTACGCTTTTCACTGGAAGGAATGGAAGTTGCGATGAAGATTACGGGAAGCGCAGCAAAGGAAATGGCGATTTTCCTTGCCGCGGCGCTAAAAGAAGAACAGAAAACCGCCGGAAAAGCAAGACTTTCCTCCATGTTGAAATCCGGGAAGGAACTGACGGTATTCTCGCTGCCGCAGAAAGACCTTAAAAAATTTGTGCAGGAGGCGAAAAAATACGGTGTCCTGTATTGTACGATTCGCGATCGACAGAGCAAAGATCCAAACGCAGTTGTGGATATTATCACCCGGGCAGAGGACGCACCGAAAATCAATCGTGTGGTTGAACGCTTCAAACTGGCAGCCATTGATACCGCAGAAATCGTGCAAAATATCGAAAAGGCAAAAGCAGAGCGAGGCAAGATGGACGCAGGAGGAGAGGACATCACCCAAGCGGAAAGCAGCGAGAGTATCGAAGAATATATGACAAGACTCGATAAGCTATTTGACGATATTGCAAGCCAGCAGGTCCCCAAGATATCCCGCAGCAGCGAATCTCCGTCAGAACGCGGCTTAAGCGGGCGGGAAACAGCAGTCAAAAATATTTCTGAGGAGAAACCATCTGTGAGGGAGAAGTTACGGAAAGAGCAGGCAAGGCAAAAGAAGGCAAAAGAATCAGCAGGTAAAATTATCGACGAAAAGAAGACCGCAGAAAAGGCGGCAGGAAGGGAGAGGTAGAAGCGTGAATACAGAAACAATGTATGATTTTTTAGAGCAGAGCAAAAATCAAGAAAATGCGGGAAGAGAAAGCACATATCAGCCATACGAGTACCGCGAGAAAAAACAAATTGAAAGGCAGGAACTGTTTGCAATGCTGGATGCGGCAACTGCGGAAGCGGTTTCAACCGACGAATCGTTCAAAGAGTATATTTCATTACAGGCAAGACTTAATTATACGGTTTCAAACAGCCTTTTGATTTTCCATCAGAAACCGGAGGCGACAGAGCTAAGAGAGTTCGATGACTGGAAAGCACGAGGCGCACATATTCATAAGAACTCCAAGGCAATCAAGATTTTGGAACCCCGCATAGCGAGAACCCGCGAAGGCGAAGCCTTTACCGCTTTTCAGCCGAAACGAGTCTTAGACATTTCGCAGACGACCGCACTTCCTGAAAATCGCAGAAAGGAGGAAGTCAGCGACAAAGTCAAATTCTTTGCAATTATGGGAATTTCAAAAGCAAAAGTCGAAGCAGTTGAAACGCATACTTTCGGCGAAGATGTTTTTTATGATAGAAGCCAAAACACCATATATGTCCGTAAGGGTCTGGCGCAAGATGCATTTCTAAAGGGACTTATCGCCGAAGAAGCAAAAGCCGCCGTTTTTGAACAGGGAGGTGAGGTGCTTCCGGAAATTCAGGATTTCGAGGCTGAATGCGCCAACTTCCTGATTCGGCGGGAATACGGCGCTGTAGATAAAGATAGGAACATTCATGTTCCGGAAAGCCTAAAAAATATGGAGCCGAAGGAAATCCGCAGGTGCTTGGAATATCCGGTCAGCATTCATAGCAAGCTAAAGGAAATGCAGAAACAGATTGCAGCAAAACTAAACGAAAAACAGAGTCGAAACCAAGATGCGAGGTAGGAAAATGAGAGAGAAACGATACCATTTAGCCCTTGATGACGGAGAACGAAGTCTTATGATTCATGCGCTTAACGACTATCGCAACGACCTTTTAGAGGAAAACCGTGCGCCGGATGCGGTGGAGGATTTAATTCTGAAAGCAGCTAACGCGCCGGATAAAAAGGTTCGCGTCATAGAGAGGAATTGTGATGAAACAAGATGAAAAGAGAGTAAGGGTGATAGCTTTACTGCTATTTATCATTCCGGTCATTTACCTTGCCCTTGCCGCAGCGCCGTATACCAATCAGGGACTTGGCGAAATGCTTAAAGGCATGGTACGCGCTATTGAAAAGCCGAATCTCGTATTTTGTAAGGACAGCCTGAAAACTGTCCTTCTTTTTTTGCTGGTTTATGCAGGGAGTATCGGCATTTATTTCAGTATGCAGAAAAACTATCGCAGGGGCGAGGAGCATGGCTCGGCAAAGTGGGGAAATCCGCAGGCAGCCGGCAAGAAATATATGCAGAAACCGCCGAAGGAAAACAAGATCTTAACGCAGCAGGTGCGGATTGGTCTTGACAGCAGAAAACACAGGCGCAACCTCAATGTTATCGTCATCGGCGGCAGCGGCGCGGGCAAAACGCGTTTTTATTGCAAACCCAACATCATGCAGGCGAACACTTCCTTCGTCGTGACAGACCCAAAAGGCGAAATCCTGCGGGACACCGGATATTTGCTGCAAGACGAAGGCTATGAGGTCAGGGTGCTTGATTTAATCAGTATGGACAAAAGTCATTGCTATAACCCGTTCGTGTACTTAAAGGACGACAACGATGTGCAGAAATTAGTGACCAATCTGTTTAAGGCGACCACGCCCAAGAACGCGCAGTCCCAAGACCCGTTTTGGGACACCGCAGCTTCCATGCTGCTTCTTGCGCTTATTTTTTATCTGAAATATGAAGCGCCGGAGGAAGAACAGAATTTTGCAATGGTCATGGAAATGCTGCGCTACGGGGAGGTCAAAGAGGACGACGAGGAATATATAAGCCCTCTGGACAGCCTGTTTTATGACCTCGAGCTGCGGAAGCCGGAACATATTGCGGTAAAATACTACAAGAACTATCACAGTGGATCGGGAAAAACGCTGAAATCTATCCAGATCACCCTTGCGGCGCGCCTTGAAAAATTCAACCTTGAAAGCCTTGCCGGGCTTACCATGACAGACGAGCTTAACCTTTCAGAACTTGGAGAAAAGAAGATTGCTTTATTTGCGCTGATACCGGATAATGACACGAGCTTTAACTTCCTAGTGTCGATTCTCTATACCCAGCTTTTTCAGCAGCTCTTTTATCTGGCAGACCATAAATACGGCGGGAGTCTGCCGATTCCCGTGCATTTCCTGATGGACGAGTTTGCAAATGGTGTGACACGTTTTACGCCTAAAACGGTGGGAATAACCGACAAAAGCGTAGCCTAAAGTCACAAACAATTAAATAAATGTGGTTTTAGAGAACTGCATAACTGAAATCTCAAATGACGGGGTAACGCCCTGAAGGGGATTCACTAATACTCCGAATAGCGTCAGCCGAATACAGACGGTTGGGGTTATAAGCTCGGGGAAGTCGTGCGAAGCACACCCTAACGCTTAATGGCGAGGAAAGATTCGTAGAGGTACGGGTTGTGTGTGACAGTGCGGGTGGGGTTGCCATATGGTTAGAATGACCAAAAAGGCGGTCTGACAAAGATTCCGAATGTACGGCTCTAAACGAATGGCTTGCAGAAATGCAAGTGTACCAATGGGTGCGCAAGCGGGGCAAAGTAAAAATTGTTAGTATGAAATGCCCTCTGTGTTTACAGGACACAGGTATCTTGAGGGATTCGCTCGAAGATAATGCTTGCAGGGCTAAAGGAACGACCTAAGTGGCAACAATCCTAAGTTATGCGGAACGTGGAAAGCAGTCAATACGGGAGCTGACTGTATCAGCGAAAAAGTACCGTAGTTGTATCGAAAAGGAAAGGGATTGAAAGAGCCTTTCTATAATAAGTGCATTAGTGGCTGTGAGAGTAGAGGCACAGTACCTGTGAAGCCGTGAAAATAAGCGGTGGAGGGATAGCCTCAAGCCGATACTAAGATTTTCTTTCATGCCTATATAGTAATCGACAATTAAGGAGATTTTCATAGCTGTCGTGGTGTGACTAAGAAAAAATCATTCTCCAATAAGGAGCTGATTACTATGACAAAACGAATTGTAAACAAAGCAGAGCGAAATGCAGAAAGGTATGACGCTAAAGAAACAGGTTACCGATTATTTGAGGATAGCCAGAATGGAAAGACATTCGAGAGGCTTATGCCGTTGATTGTGTCGGAGCAGAATATCATACTTGCATATCGAAATATCTGTAAAAACAGTGGGAGCAAAACTCCTGGCACAGATGGGAAAACGATTGTAGCAATACAGTCGCTGCCCATCAAATCGGTCATTAAAACCGTCAGAAATAAGTTGAACTATTATCAGCCCAAAAAGGTTAGACGAGTTGAAATCCCGAAAGACAACGGAAAAACCCGCCCATTAGGGATTCCGAGTATTTGGGACAGACTGATACAACAGTGTATCTTGCAGATACTGGAGCCGATTTGTGAAGCGAAATTCCATGAGCGGAACAATGGTTTCAGACCATATCGGTCAACGCAGAATGCAATCGCACAATGCTATAAAATGGCACAGTTGCAGAATCTGCACTTTGTAGTAGATGTAGACATTGTTGGCTTCTTTGATAATATCGACCACAGTAAGTTGATTCGGCAGTTGTGGGGAATCGGCATACAGGACAGGAAGCTGATTATGATAATCAAGCAGATGCTGAAAGCGGAAATCCTGTTCAATGACATGATAATCACTCCCGAAACGGGTACACCACAGGGGGGATTCTATCCCCACTTCTTGCAAATGTTGTATTGAATGAACTGGACTGGTGGATTGCCAGTCAGTGGGAAATGTTCAAAATCAAAGAGGGTAAAACAGGTTTAGAGTTTAACAAGACTGATAAAGAGGGAAACGTCCTCACAGTAGACAGAACGCAGAAATGGAATAAGCTGAGAGCAAAAACCGATTTGAAAGAAATGTATATCGTAAGGTATGCAGATGATTTTAAGCTATTCTGTCGGGATTATGCAACGGCGAAAAAGGTAATGTGTGCCACAAAACTCTGGTTGGCAGAAAATCTGCATTTACAGACCAGTGAAGAAAAGTCGGGTATCACAAACTTGCGGAAGAATTATACTACTTTCCTCGGTATCAAATTTAAGGTTGTAATGAAAGGAAGTAAGTGGATAATACGTTCCCACATGGCAGATAAGAGTAAAACAAAGGTCATTAAAAAGCTAAGTGGCGTTTGGAAAGATATAAAGAATCCAAGCAAACAAAGCGAGATAGACCGAAATATAAGCCTTTATAATGCAATGGTTATGGGAATGCACAACTATTACTGTATGGCAACTATGGTATCAGCAGACTTTGCAGAAATCGCCTTTAAGGTAACGGGAAAAAGTAACGGCATGAATCATAATAACCGCTGCTACCCAATAGAACGTCAAGGTGAGATAACCAGCAAGTTTATTCAGGAAAAGTATGGAAAGTCTAAGCAGTTCCGATGGATAAAGGGAAGAATGATTATCCCTGTTGGATATGTGGCTTATGAATACCCCAAATATAAAAGGCGTGAAGTCAATAA
>CAVHEY010000103.1:0-5597 GCA_963635155.1 Bacteroides stercoris | reverse complement strand
GCATTAGCCTTATTTTTATTCTATTGAGAATATTTGTAATGTAACTATATAACAGATTGAAGTAAATTGCAAGTGTTTTTTCAATTTTGTGTAAAAAAATATTAAGGGTCGCAGCGGTGGTTTTCCGTAAAAATCTTTGCAAACTTGCTTTTAATTTTTTTTGCGCTGTGGTATACTTTAAGTATATGTTCACGAGCCCTTTGCAAGTAAATTCAAGGCGGCGCGGAAATTATTTTTAGAAAAAGGAAGCGATAAATTATGATTAAGGTTGATATTTTTTCGGGATTTTTGGGAGCCGGCAAGACCACTTTGATTAAGAAGCTCATCGAAGAAGCCTACAAGGGCGAAAAGGTGGTATTGATAGAAAACGAGTTTGGGGAAATCGGCATCGACGGCGGATTTCTCAAGGACGCGGGAGTTGAGATCAACGAAATGAATTCCGGCTGCATTTGTTGCAGTCTGGTGGGAGATTTCGGCAAGGCGTTGGAAAAGGTGATTGCAGAATTTCATCCGGACAGAATTTTGATCGAACCGTCGGGAGTCGGCAAGCTCAGCGACATCATCCAGGCGGTGGAGGATTTGGATCTTGAAGAAGTGAAACTTAACGGATTTACCACCATCGTGGATGCGAAAAAAGTCAAGATCTATATGAAGAACTTCGGCGAATTTTACAATAATCAGGTGGAACACGCAAGCTCGATTATCCTGAGCCATACCAAGGGCATGGACGAGGAAAAGCTGGAAAAAGTCGTTGAAATCCTGCGTCGGCACAATGCAAATGCGACGATTATCACCACGGATTGGGATTCCCTTTCGGGAGCGCAGATTTTGGCAGCGATGGAAAAGCGGGATACCATTGAAGAAGCCCTGCACCACTTAGAGGAAGAACACGAACACCATCACGACCACGACGAACAGGAGCATCACCATCACCATCACGACCACGACCATGACGAGCATGAACATGAGGGACACTGCTGCTGCGGACACGACCATGACCACGATCATGAAGAGGAACATGAACATGACGGTCACTGCTGCGGTCATGACCATGAGCATCATCATCACGACCACGACGAGCATGATGAACACGGGCATCATCATCACGACCATGAGGGACATTGCTGCTGCGGTCATGACCACGACCACGAGGGACACCACCATGCAGATGATGTCTTTGAGAGCGTAGGAATCGAAACTCCGAAGAAATTCACAAAAGAAAAGATCGAGAAAGCCCTGGAATCCCTGGAAGACAAGGACGAATACGGCTTTATCCTCAGAGCGAAGGGTATCGTTGAGGGCGAAGACGGCACTTGGATTCACTTCGACTATGTTCCCGGCGAGCCTGATGTGAGAACGGGTGCGGCCGGGATTACCGGCAGGCTTTGCGTAATCGGCGCAGAAATCGACAGAGAAAAGATCTTGAAGCTTTTTGAAATATAAAATACGAGGAGAGACAAAATGATACAGCCAAAAGAAATACCGGTTTATCTGTTCACCGGTTTTTTGGAAGCGGGCAAAACCACATTCATACAGGAAACCTTGGAGGATCCGGCATTCAACGAGGGGCAGAAGACGCTGCTTCTGGTGTGCGAAGAGGGTGAAATCGAATATTCGCCGATAAAATTCGCGTCGTCCAACGTAAAAATCGTGACGGTGGAGGAGGAAGAAGAGCTTACCGGAGAATTTTTGCAGGAGCTACAGCAAAAAATCGGCTTTGAGCGGGTTGTTTGCGAGTACAACGGAATGTGGTCTTTAGACAGCCTTTACGGAAGTATGCCGGAGGGTTGGACAATTTACCAGGAAATGAGCTTTGCGGATGCCAGAACCTACATCGCATATAATCAAAATATGCGAAATCTCACGGTGGACAAGCTGAAATCCACGGAAACCATAGTTTTCAAGCATTTTACCCAGGCCATGGACAAGATGGCATTTCATAAAATCGTCCGGGCGATCAACCGCCGCTGCGACATCATTTACGAATACGGGCCAAATAATATCGAAATCGACAACATCGAGGACCCACTGCCCTTTGACATCAACGCCGACATCATCGAAATTGACGACAAGGACTACGCAATGTGGTACGCAGACATGAACGATGAGGAAGCAAAATACTACGGCAAAACCGTAAAATTCAAGGGCAGAAGCCTTCTGGGAGGCGGACTCAAAGACGATGAATTTGTCATCGGGCGACACATCATGACCTGCTGCGTGGAGGACATTCAGTTCGGCGGGCTGGTTGCAAAATACGATAAATCCCGGACGCTGGAACACGGCGGCTGGGTGGAAATGACCGCAAAAATTGAACGGGAATACAACGATATGTACCAGAGCGAGGGCCCCGTTTACCATGTAATCGAGGTGAAAAAGACCACGCCGCCTGCGGAAGAAGTGGCAACCTTTTACTAAAATTTACAACAAAGAACGCAGGAGAGCAAAAAAAGCAACAAAGAGCAAATAAACAAGAAACCAACGGGAGGTAAGGTATGACGGTTACAAAAGAGTATCTGCAAAAGATGGACGCCTATTGGCGCGCCGCAAATTATCTGTCGGCAGCCCAGCTTTATCTGCTGGACAATCCCCTTCTCAAGGAGCCGCTGCGCCGGGAACACATCAAGAAAAAGATCGTCGGACACTGGGGCACGGTGCCGGGACAGAACTTTGTCTATGTGCATCTTAATCGCGCCATTAAGGAATACGGGCTGGACATGATTTACCTGTCGGGACCGGGGCACGGCGGAAACTTTTTCGTTGCAAACGCCTACCTTGAGGGAACCTACAGCGAGGTTTATCCCAATGTGGGGCAGGACGAAGAGGGTCTGAAACGACTTTGCAAGCAGTTTTCCTTCCCGGGCGGAATTTCAAGCCATGTAGCCCCGGAAACTCCCGGCTCCATAAACGAGGGCGGGGAGCTTGGCTATTCGCTGGCCCATGCTTTCGGAGCCGTCTTTGATAATCCGGACCTTATCGCCGCCTGCGTTGTGGGGGACGGCGAAGCGGAAACCGGACCTCTTGCCACCGCTTGGCATTCAAACAAATTTCTCAGCGCAAAAAACGACGGGGCGGTGCTTCCGATTCTGCACCTCAACGGCTACAAAATCAGCAATCCAACCGTGTTTGCGCGAATTTCAAAACAGGAGCGGGAGTGGTTTTTCAAGGGCTGCGGCTGGAATCCATATTTTGTCAGCGGAAGCGACCCTATGGAAATGCACGAAAAAATGGCAGAAACCATTGACCGCTGTATCGCAGAAATCAAGGAAAATCAAAGAAAAGCCAGAGAAGAGGGCGTAAGCGAGCGCCCGATCTGGCCCATGATCATTCTGGAAACCCCCAAGGGCTGGACGGGTCCCGCGGTAGTTGACGGAAACAAAATCGAGGGTACCTTCAGGGCGCACCAGGTTCCCATTTCCATGGAAAAAGAGGAACACCTGGCGGAGCTTGAAAAATGGCTGAGAAGCTATAAGCCGGAAGAACTTTTCGGCGACGACGGCCGGCTGATACCGGAGCTTCGGGAGCTTGCCCCTGCGGGAGATGCCAGAATGAGCGCGAACCCCCATACCAACGGCGGAAAGCTGCTTCGGGATCTGAGAACCCCAGATTTTTGGGATTATGCAGTGGATGTTCCCTATCCGGGCAGCGTCAAGGCCCAGGACATGATGGAACTTGGGGGCTATGTAAGAGATCTGTTTCAGTTAAACAAAGAGAGCAAAAATTTCCGAATTTTCGGACCGGACGAGGCAAAATCCAACAGGCTTTACAGGGCTTTTGAAGTGGAAAAACGGGATTTCCAGGGCGAAATTTACGACTTCGATGAGGATCTTTCCCACGAGGGCAGGATCATGGACTCCTACCTCAGCGAGCATATGTGCGAGGGCTGGCTGGAGGGCTATCTTTTGACCGGCAGACACGGATTTTTCGCAAGCTACGAGTCCTTTATAAGGGTTGTGGATTCCATGGTTTCCCAGCACGCAAAATGGCTCAAGGTCTGCAATCAGCTGCCTTGGCGACAGAAGATCGCCTCGCTGAATTTGATACTCACTTCCAATGTTTGGCAGCAGGATCACAACGGATTTACCCACCAGGATCCGGGAATGCTGGATCATGTGGCAAACAAAAAGGCGGATGTGGTGAGAATGTACCTGCCGCCGGACGCAAACTGCCTGCTTTCCTGCTTTGATCACTGTATCAAGAGCAAGAACTATGTAAATGTAATCGTTGCTTCCAAGCATCCGAGCCGTCAGTGGCTGACCATGGAGCAGGCGGTTATCCATTGCACCCAGGGGATCGGAATCTGGGACTGGGCGAGCAGCGACAGGGGGCAGGAGCCTGACCTTGTGATGGCTTGCTGCGGCGATACCCCGACCTTGGAGGCTTTGGCGGCGGTGACGATCCTGCGGGAAAATCTGCCGGAGCTGAAAATCCGCTTCATCAATGTGGTTGACCTGATGAAGATGGAATCCCACGAAAATCATCCTCACGGGCTTACGGAGGAGGAATTTGACGCCCTGTTTACAAAGGACAAACCGGTGGTTTTCGCTTTCCACGGCTATCCGAAGCTCATTCACGAGCTGACCCACGGCAGGCATAACGAGCAAAATTTCTTCGTTCACGGCTATCTTGAAGAGGGGACTATTACCACGGCGTTCGATATGCGGGTGCAGAATCACATCGACCGGTTCAGCCTTGTCAAAGAGGCGCTGTGCCATTTGCCGCAGCTTGGAAACAAGGGAGGACACCTCACCCAGCAGATGAACGACATTCTGGTAAAACACAAGAACTACATCGCCGAGTACGGGCAGGATCTTCCTGAGGTACTGGAATGGGAGTGGAAATAGGAAAAAACGGAGGACAATAAAGATATGATTTATACGGATTTTAAGGGTGAAAAAATTTCTCAGCTGGGATTCGGAACCATGCGACTTCCCGTTGTCAACGGCGTAAACCGGGATATTGACCAGGGGGCAACGCTGGAAATGGTGGACTATGCGTATCGTCACGGCGTGAACTACTTCGACACGGCATGGGGATACCACGAGGGAAACGCGGAAACCGTAATGGGCAAGGCTCTCAGCCGCTATCCTCGGGAGAGCTTTTATCTCACCACAAAATTTCCGGGCTACGACCGAAACAATTTCCCGAAGGTAAAGGAAATCTTCGCAGCGCAGCTGAAAAAATTGCAGACGGAGTATTTTGACTTTTATCTTTTCCACAATGTTTGCGAGTACAATATCGAAAATTATCTGAACCCGGAGTATGGGGTCAAGGAATATCTGGTTTCGGAGCGGGAAGCGGGGAGAATCAAGCACCTGGGCTATTCGGATCACAGCGGTATTGAGTGTTTTAAGCGCTTTTTAGATGCATACGAAGATGTGGTGGAGTTTTGCCAGATCCAGCTGAACTGGCTGGACTGGGATTTCCAGGAAGCAAAAGAAAAGGTAAGAATCTTAAACGAAAAGAAAATCCCCATTATCGTGATGGAGCCGCTGAGAGGCGGAACCCTGGTGGAACCTGCGGGAGGCGCGGAAAAGTGCTTCCGATTTTTGCAAGGCGTTCCGGGCATCGTGACAATTTTATCGGGAATGTCGGAGAAA
>CAVHEY010000102.1:0-5667 GCA_963635155.1 Bacteroides stercoris | reverse complement strand
GCTTTCCGTGAACGCAGCTTACAAGATCTGCGCCGTCGTCGATGATGATGTTTGGCTTCTGTTCCAAACACATTTCGATATGTCTTTCGTATTCCTCGGGGGTCGCGGCGTGATAGGCATAAACCTTGATCCCGCTGTCTGCCAGAGCCGCAGCGATTTCGTCCTTTGTGCTGAGGGGGTTTGAACCGGTAACAGACATCTCGGCGCCCCCTGCCGCAAGAACCTTGCACAGGTACGCCGTCTTTGCTTCCAGATGCACCGACAGGGAAATTTTTATGCCCGCAAAAGGCTTTGTCTCTTTAAATTCGTCCTCCATGCCCCGAAGCAGCGGCATGTGGTTTCTGACCCATTCGATTTTCTGATGTCCGGCTGGCGCCAGGGACAAATCTCTGATTTCGTAATTTTTCATTTTCTCCTCCGTTTATACTGCTATACTGCGATACTTATCTATGCTTGCGATGGCGCAAATTATTCAACCGTAACCGACTTCGCCAGATTTTTCGGCTTGTCGATGTTGCAGCCTCTTTCCTTTGCCACATAATAGGCAAAGAGCTGAAGGGGCACAACGCTCAGAAGCGGTGTGATCTCGTCCCGGCAATCCGGTATATAAATCACCTCGTTGCTCTGGGCTTCGATTTCCTTTCGTCCTTCCTTGGCAATGGAAAGCACGTGGGCGCCCCTTGCTTTTATCTCCTGAATGTTGGAAAGCATTTTTTCGTAAAGGTAGTCCTGCGTGTCCAGGCACAAAACCAATGTTCCCGGCTCCATCAGAGCGATGGTGCCGTGTTTCAGTTCCCCCGCGGCTATGGCGAAGGAGTTGATATAGGATATTTCTTTGAGCTTCAGCGAACCCTCGTATGCCACCGCAGAATCCAGTCCCCGGCCGATAAAGAAAACCTGATTCCTGTTGTAAAGGATCTTTGCAAGGGCTTCGATTTCCCGCACGTCCTTGAGATATCCCCCAAGCTTTTCCGGAATCAGCCGCAGATCCGCCATAAACTCGCGATAAAATTCCTCCGTTATGGTTCCTCTCGTCAGCCCCATGTAAAGTCCCAGAAGGTACATACAGGTAAGCTGGGTCGTGTAGGCTTTTGTGGAGGCGACGGCGATTTCCGGTCCCGCCCAGGTGTAGAAAACATCGTCGGATTCTCGCGCCACGGAGCTTCCCACTACGTTTACGACGCTCAAAATCCTTGCGCCCTTCGCCTTTGCCTCTCTGAGTGCCGCCAGGGTGTCAAGGGTTTCTCCCGACTGGCTGATGGCGATGAACAGGGTGTTTTCGTCCACAAGAGGTTCTCTGTACCGAAACTCCGACGCCACGTCCACTTCAACGGGGATACGGGCAAATTTCTCTATGACTTTCTTGCCCACCAGTCCCGCATGGTACGCCGTGCCGCAGGCGACGATATAGATTCT
The DNA here is from genome assembly GCA_963635155.1 of Bacteroides stercoris. Taxonomy (GTDB): domain Bacteria; phylum Bacillota; class Clostridia; order Peptostreptococcales; family Anaerovoracaceae; genus CAG-238. The sequence continues at coordinate 4,251 of CAVHEY010000102.1, read as the reverse complement.
GGAAAACCGGTCAAGCTCCTCTCTTGTGAGGGAAATGCCGTCCAGCTTGATCTGTCCCTTTTCGTCCAGTCTGCGGTTCAGGGTTTCGCTTATCGCCTTGGGCTGCTCGTATATTTCTTTCAGCATAAAGTGGCTGTAGCCCTCTTTTTCCGCGGCGTCTGCGTCCCAGGTAACGTGGAAAACCTCCCGATGCACAGGGTTCCTGTCCTCATCGTAGATCTTAATTTCCTCTGCGGTGACCACAACCATCTCGCCGTTTTCGATCAGATAAATCTCTTTGCAGTGCTTCATCAGCGCCGGAATGTCGGAGGCGATGAAGTTCTCCCCCTTGCCGATTCCCGCTATCAGCGGCGCGTCCTTTCTCACCGCGACCATTTTGTTCGGGTCCTTACTGGAAACAGCCACCATGGCGTAGGCGCCCCGCATTTCCAGCGTCGCCGCATAAACCGCGTCTTCCAGCTTTGTATGGTTCTTCATGTGAAGCGCGATGAGATGGGCGATGACCTCGCTGTCCGTTTCCGATTTGAATTTTACATTGTATTCCGCAATTAATTTTTGTTTCAGTTCCACAAAATTTTCGAGGATTCCGTTGTGGACGATTGCCACCGTGCCGTCCTCGCTGGCGTGGGGGTGAGCATTTACATCGGAGGGCGCTCCATGGGTTGCCCATCTGGTATGCCCGATTCCCGTGTGACTGTCAAAGCAGATGCCCCTTGCCATTTCCCGCTTCAAAAGTTCTTCCAGGTTTGCAATCTCCCCGACCTTTTTTCGTATATCGATTCCGCCGTTTCGCACAAGGGCGATCCCCGCCGAGTCATACCCCCTGTATTCCAGCTTTTTCAGACCGTCCATGATGATGTCTTTGGCGTCGTTTTTTCCCACATATCCTACTATACCGCACATATTCTATCTCCTAAATTTCTTTTCGATTAAAGCCGCCAGGTCCTCCGCCAGGCTGCGAATCAGCTCCGTGTCCGTTCCCTCCAGCATTACCCGAACAAGGGGTTCGGTTCCGGAAGGGCGGATAAGCACCCTGCCGTTTCCCTCCATCTTGGCTTCGATTGCCGCAATCGCCATGGCGACCTCTTCATCTTTCATATACGTTTTTTTGTAATCGTTGTTTATCTTTGCATTGACCAAAACCTGGGGATAAATTTTGATTTCGTCCGCAAGCTCGGATAATTTTTTCCCTGAGGAAAGCACCGCCTTGACCAGCTGAATCGACGACAGAATGCCGTCTCCGGTGGTGGTGTGCTCCAGGAAAATAATATGCCCCGACTGTTCTCCGCCGATAACGCAGCCGGTTTCCAGCATACGCTCAAGGACATAGCGGTCGCCGACTCCCGTAACGTCAACCTGAATGCCCTCTTCCTCCATGGCTTTGTGGAAGCCGATGTTGCTCATAACCGTCACCGTTACCTTGTCGTCTTTGAGCCTGCCCTCCGCCTTCAGCATCTTTGCGCAGATGGCGATGGTCTTATCCCCGTCCAGCACTCTTCCTGTCTCGTCTACCGCGATCAGCCGATCTGCGTCTCCGTCAAAGGCAAGCCCGATATCCGCGTGGTGGTTCAGCACCGCCGCCTGCAATTTTTCCGGGTGGGTGGAGCCGCATCCGTCATTGATATTCGTACCGTCCGGTCTGTCGCCGATGGTAACCACTTCCGCCCCCAGAGCCTCGTATACCATTGGCGCCACCTGATAGGAGGCCCCGTTTGCGCAGTCAAGGACGATTTTTTTCCCCTCCAGCCTGAAATCCGCGGTTTCGATCAGGTGCTTTGCATAAAGCTCCGTCGCATTTTCTCCCGCTTCGAGACATTTTCCTATGGCTTCGCCGGTTACGTGACTGTTTACATCTACGCTGCTTATGATGATGTCCTCGATCTTTTCTTCCAGCAGGTCGTCAAGCTTGAAGCCCTCGCCGTTGAAAAATTTGATTCCGTTATATTCAAAGGTGTTATGGGAGGCACTGATGACGATTCCCGCGTCTGCGTTGTAATACCTTGCAAGATATGCAACAGCCGGCGTCGGAATGACCCCGGCTTTTATCACATTTCCGCCTACGGCAAGGATCCCCGCCGTCAGTGCGCTTTCAAGCATATCCCCGGACACTCTGGTGTCCCTGCCGATCACAACCACAGGACCCGCGTCGTTCTTTTTCAGAATGTGCGCCCCCGCTTTTCCCAAATTAAATGCCAGTTCCGGCGTAAGTTCCTTGTTTGCAATTCCCCTTACACCGTCGGTTCCGAAGAGTCTCCCCATTAAAAATTCCTCCTGTATCGCATATCGCAGTTTTTTACTGCTCTTCCTCGTTTTATTGCTCTGCATTCATCGTTATATTGATCTCCTCCGGCGTATATTCCATGTCCGTGTACTCTTTGGAGCAGGTACATACAAGGCGTACGCTGTGGTCGCCCGCCTCAAGCCCCGTAACATCGGCAGTCAGCTGGAAATCCTCTGCGCTGATTTCTTTCATGGCGTCGGAAAGAGCGGTTACCGTTACCTTTATTTTTACGCTTTCCACAGTTGCCGACATATTTTCGCTTATGCCGCTTATGGCAACGTCATTTTCGCTGAAGGTGAAGGTATTTGTCTCCACGCCCTTAACGGTTACTTTGACGTACAGTTTCTCTGATTCCGTCGCAAGGTTTACCCCTGCCGGCAAAATCGGCGTAAGGGCGATTTCCGTATCTTCATACACGTCCTCAAGGTCTACGCTCTGACAGCTTATCTTTTCAATATTTGCAAGGACGCTGTCCCTGCCCTTAATCGTAATGGTCTTCGGAACGGACACGCTTCTTTGGAAGCCGCTGGATTCAAGCCCGTCGATGGTCACGTCAAGGTCAACGGTCTTTTTGTTGAAAAGCACCGCCGTCAAGGATACATTTTTCTTACTCGGCTGAACATTTTCGACCTCTTCGCCGTTATCGTCCACCGCAACCAGCGGAACGGTAAAGGACTTCATCTCCGTCTCTACCTTTGAAGCGTCCAGAACCGCGTTCATGGTCACGATGCGGTCAACCAGAGATTTTGCGCCCTTAACATAAACCGTATCGTCGCTGACCTGCAAAATATTCGGTTCGGTTTCATCGCCGTCGCTGTTGTCAATTACCGGGGTTACGGTCTTTTCAACCGTCACAAGGTCGTCGATGGTTACCGTTATTTTCGGAATACTGATGCTTTCCACCGAAACGTCGTCCGGCGCGGAAATGAAAAGCTTTACCTTGTGGGAGCCTTTTTTCAGCCCCTCCACATCTGCCGTAACGCTGAATTCCGAGTCTTTGATTTTTCCCGAAAAAGTGCGCTGGCAGGAATAGGTAATATTCACCTTTTCGCAGTCCGTCGAAAGAAGCACAAGGTCGTTGGCCTCCAGCTCGTCTTCGTTCAATATGGTGATCGGCACGCCCTTTACGGTTTCCGTGGAGGACTGGTTGACGTCCACCAAAACATACGCCCACAAAACAATGGCGACGATCAGGGCAAGAATTAAATTTACTTTGTTACTTTTTAACATCTTTACCCCCTTTTAGCAGCGCTTTTATTTTGTCGGAAAATTTCTGCTCCGTCTCACCCTCGAAGTAGAGGTTCAGGAGCTTCTTTTCTATTTTTTTGCCGTCCAGGAATCTCGTCAATCGTCCGTTTTGGGCGATGGAAATGACTCCGGTTTCTTCTGACACGATGATTACCAGGGCGTCGGAATTTTCGGTAATGCCGATGCCGGCTCTGTGGCGGGTTCCCAGCTCCTTGTTCAGCTCTTTGTTCTGGGTAAGGGGCAGAACGCAGCCCGCGGCGTAAAGTTTATCTCCCCTTACAATCACCGCTCCGTCGTGCAGCGGCGTTCCCTCGTAGAATATGGTGCCTATCATCTGCGCCGTAATCTGGGCGTCGATAACGGTTCCGGTTTCCACGATATCATTCAGTGAAATTTCTCTTTCGATGACCATCAGCGCTCCGGTTCTGCTGGCGGACATGGATTCCACCGCCTCCACAAACTGACCGACAATGCGCTTGGCTTCTTCCTTGTCCACTTCGCCGAATACGTTGGTAATCCGGCTTCTTCCGAGGTATTCCAGCGCCCGCCGGAGTTCCGGCTGAAAAATTACCACGATGGCGATGAGTCCTGCGCTCAAAATTCCCGACAAAAGCCAGTGAAGGGTATAGAGATGGAACCATTTGGAAAGCACCGTGGCGACAACCAAAAGTAAAAGTCCCTTTGCCAGCTGCTCGGCTCTGGTTTCCCGGATAAATCCCAAT
>CAVHEY010000101.1:3887-5676 GCA_963635155.1 Bacteroides stercoris | reverse complement strand
TAGGCAAGATTTCTCTCGTCCCTAGGCAGATAGGGTTTGCCGGCGGAAAGGACAATTTCCGCTTTTTCCGAGGCTGTTTCTTTCCATTTAATCGTAATCTCGTCCGCAAGACCCACCTTTTGCATCACCGTTTCCAGCAGATGATATCCGTCGTCCCGCAAACCTACGATGTCCAAAGCAAGATTTATTTTTGCGTAGGACTTAATTTTTACCTCTCGCATTTTCGGACCTGCCATTTCGGACTCCTACTTTTTCTTGCCTTTTCCTTTTGCCTTGGCTTTTTGCGCTTTTCTTCTCTCTTCTTCCGCCGCCTTGGCTTCCGCGATTGCCTTGCGACCCGTTATATATCTGCCACCTGCGACCGCGATGGGGCGCGGACCCTTTACGTGGTAATTTCCGTCGTCATAGTAATCGTCGTCGTCATCGTCTTCCCGGGCGGCTGCCTTTCTTGCCGCCTTTTCGGCTCTCTTCGCCTTTTCCTTCTGATCCTTTTCGACGATTTCTTCTACGGACTTTCCGGTTTTCTTTGCTTCCTTGTACGGATTTACTTTTTCTTCTTTTTGCTTTTCATTTTCGACGCTCTTTTTCGCGTTTTTCGCAGTCACGAACATCATCACTCCGAAGATACCGAACATCATGGCGGTGTTGATTGCCATATTCGCGCTCTGATTCAAGGTTTTGAAAGAGATGGTTTTATCCTCTCCGAGCGTGTTTCCCTCGTCGTCTCTGAAATCCTTGGAAATCTTGAAGGTATAGTTTGAATTCTGCTCAATTTTAACATCGTCGGATTGCTTTGTATTGTCAAACAGCACCAAAACAACTCCCGGTTCCTTCTGGGAATAAAGCACCTGGGTAGGCAGCGTGTTGCCCTGCTCGTCCGAAAGCGTCACCGCATTTTTGTTTGCATCTTTGAGCTTTTCCTGGGTGAAAGTCGAGTCAAAATACAGCTTAACGCCCATATTCTCTACCGCAGTTCCCGTGGCGCCGTCCTTTGGATAGGTGTCGTTCAGCACAAGGGTTCCCTCTCCTGCGGTTTCTGCGAAGCAAAACATTGTTGCGCATATTGTCAAAATCACAGCAAGGCTAATAATTCTGCCGATTTTCTTCATTTTGTGTGTCCTCCGATTTCTGTTCTTTTGTATTTTTCTTAAGATCCCTCAGTTCTCTGAAAAATTCTCTTACTATTTCTCGGCATCGAGTTTTGGTCGAACCTTCTTCTATTTCAAATACTTCAACTTGATGGTTTAGTTTCTGTTCCTGAACAATATTAAAGATCGAACCGCAGCCCCCCGCTTTGGGGTCCATGGCGCCGATATACAGCTTTTCTATCCGCGCCCAGACGATGGCTCCCGCGCACATACTGCAAGGCTCTATCGTCACGTACATACTGCATCCGGTAAGCCTGCGCCAGCCCAGAGTTTCCCCCAGTCGCTTTCCTGCCTGCCTGATTGCGACGATTTCGGCGTGAGCCGTAGGGTCCTTTTCAGTTTCCGTAAGGTTATGCCCCCGACCGATGATCTCGCCGTCTTTAACGATAACCGCGCCGATGGGGATTTCCCCTTTCGCTCCGGCTTTTTCCGCCTCTTTTAACGCCTCTAACATAAACTTTTCCATACATCTATAGATGATATCATAAGAACTCGGAAATTGCAAGTGTTTCTGCGTCCAAGACCGCGATCCAGTAGCCAAAAATCTGCTCCGCGGCTTCGTCGGTGATGGTTTCCAGCTCCTCATAAAAAAGTTCGCCGCCCCGAAGGGGCTGCCAAAGGGTAAAGCCCGTCTTTCCCCG
>CAVHEY010000101.1:0-3642 GCA_963635155.1 Bacteroides stercoris | reverse complement strand
CCTTTTGATTGTTCATCATGTTTTGTTTTTGCAAAAGATTGCTCAAAAAATACATGACATAAGAGCCGTATTGATTTCCCATTGCCTTGCGCCCCCTTTTCTAGTAAAATATATTAAAATCATATGTGTTTAGGGGTTATTCTTATGATAATGGACGCGATTATTCTGGCGATTTTCGTAATTTCAATCTTTGTTTCCATGCGGCGGGGGCTTGCGCTGATGCTGACGGGGCTTGTAAAGGGCGTCGTTTCCGCAATCGTCGCTTTGATTTTTTGCGACGATCTGGCGACGTTTCTCTTGGAGATTCAGCCGATTCACGATTTTGCCGTGGGGAAAATTTCCCAGGGGCTTTCGATCCGCTGGGAAAGCTCTCCCATCTATGAGGCGCTGCCGGCGCTGTTTACTGCAAGAGGCGGAAACTTTGCCGACACCCTGATTACGGAGGGCGCTACGAAACTTGCGTGGCTCTTTTTGACCATCGTAAGCTTTCTGTTTCTATTGCTTTCCCTTCGTCTCCTAACCACCCTGATTCAAAAATTATTTTCCCACAGGAATCGCGGCGGTTTCGTAGGGTTTTCGGACCGGCTGCTGGGGCTGATCCTGGGCGTAGTAATCGGATTTTTCAACATTTTGCTCTTTCTGGCGCTGCTGCTGCCGGTCTGCGGGCTGTTCTTCCCGTCTCTGAGCCAGCAGCTCCCCGGGTGGTTTTCCGATTCAATCTTTGCAAAGGATCTGTATGACAATAACCTGCTGCTGATTCTTTTCCGGGATTTTATCGCCTAACTCTGCCATGCAAAAAACCGCAGGGCTAATCCTCTGCGAATTTGCAAGTCTGCAAGCCTGCAAGTCTGCAATTCGGCAAGGGAGCCCCGCGGCATTTTGTTTTTTTCTTTCTGTTTTTATAGGCGTTTATAGGATTTTGCCTATTCCATGTCCGTATCTTCCGGCAGGGCGTTTTTCGACCAGCCCAAATCTGCCAAGATATTCTGTCCGTTGATGGCGCTGGATTCCTCTGAAGCGAGAAATGCCACCACCGAAGCGATTTCTTCTACTTCGATAAAGCGTTTCTCCGGAATTACCTCGAAATTTCTGTCCATCTTTATGGTCCCGTTGGCTACGCCGTTTTTTACAAGATCCGTCGCCACATAGCCCGGTCCCACGGCGTTGACGCGAATGCCAAAACGCGCCAGTTCTACGCCCAGAGTTCCCGCCATGCCTGCCGTCGCCGCCTTGGAAACATTGTAAAGGGAGCGTTTGGAGTGATAGATGACGGAATTTGCGGAGGAAATCATGACGATATTGCCCTTTCCCTGCTTTTTCATGTATCTTGCCGCCGTCCGGGCGCAGAGATAATATCCTCTTAAATCCAGGTCAAAGACCTTGTCGATGTCTTCAATCGGGTAGTCCGTCGCCCAATTGTGAATCGTGATCCCCGCGTTGCAGACCAAAATATCGATGCTGCCGAAGCTCTCGTTCATATGCTCCATCATGGCTTCGATCTGGTCGTTATCTCTGAGGTCAACTTTGTAACCCTCGGTTTTCACCCCATAGGTTTTTTCCAGTCTGTCCGCCTGTTTTTTCACTTCATCTTCGAGGATATCCGCCATAAAAACATTCACGCCCTCTTTTGCGAACCTTTCCGCGATTCCCAGTCCGATTCCCTTCGCCGCGCCGGTTACGATAGCGTTCTTTCCTTTTAAACCTCTCATTGCTTTCCTCCTCTCAAACCTTATGCTTATGGCAAAGGCACAAGTAAGCGGTGCCGAACTTGTGCCCTTGCGGTGGTTTTATTTCATTCTACTTCGAAATAGTCTTTGTCGTCCTTTCTGCGAGGACCGTCATATTCGTATGTACCCATGCTGCCGCATTCCGGGCATTTGCCAAAGTCGTCGCCGAACTCAACCATCAGGTCAAGGGCGTATTTGAACTTTTTCCCGCAATTCGGGCAGTGATAGTACATCAGTCCTACTCCCCAAGTCATATTAGATGCCCGGGTTCCACGGAACCAGTGTAGGAACGATCAAGTATCCGAGGGTTACAACGATTACCCAGAACAGGCATACGAATGCGCACATTCCCCAAGCGTCTTTCAGTTTCATCTTAACAACTGCAAGCATCGGGATAAGGTACAAAGGCTGAAGCAGGTTTGTACATTCGTCGCCGTATACAAAGGCGTTGATAACGTCGATCTTGTTTGCACCCAGCTGCTGAGCCGCTTCGATAAGCAACGGTCCCTGTACGATCCACTGTCCGCCTTGGGACGGGATAAACAGGTTAACGATACAAGCCGACAGGTAGGAGAATACCGGTAAGGTCTTTGCGGTTGCTACGCTGCAAATTCCTGCGATGATGACTTCTGCGAATCCGGAGGACTGCATTACGCCCATGATGCCTCCGTAGAACGGGAACTGTACGATGATCTCGCAAGCCATGCTCATGTTTGCTTTGTAAGCTTCGATGAAGGCTCTCGGCGATTTATAAAGGAAGCAGTTTGCAACGATGAAGAAGAAGATAATCAGGTTCATCGAAAGCGCACCCATAAATCCTTTTGTGATAAACTCTCTTGCGATAACTACGATACCGGCAACGCCGATGGTGTACATGATGATTCTGCTGCCGTTCATCTTGTCGGCAGGCGTTTCTCTGGTTTCAACGTCGTAGTTTACGTCCTCGTCGTCAAGCTGGGTTTTCAGTTCAACAACTTCGCTCTTCGGTGGTTTTGTGGTCAACGCGATGATGAGCAGGATCAGCGCGAAGATGGACCAGATGATGACGTTATGCGGGTTGTAAACCGTGATGTCCTGGGACAAAACGCCAAGTGTGTCAACCATGAAGTGACCTTCCGTTGCAAGAAGTGCGTATACGGAAGCTGTAGGTCCAAGGCACTGTCCGAATACCATGCAGGTATAGATTACTGCAAGCATCAGAGGGAAGTGCATACCCTTTACGTTCTTTGCGAGGTACATTGCGAAGATAGCGCCTACTACGGTACAGAATGCCCAGTTGATGAAAGAGGTTACCATACCGAAGACAACCAGCATGATCATTGCAACCGCAGGTGTGTGAGCCTTTGCTGCAAGCTTGTTCATGACTCTCTTAACTTGCGGTGCCTGAGCGCAGGTTGCGCAGGTTACTACCATGATACCCATCTGGAAGGCGAAGCTGTTTTGCGTCCACAGACCTTCGAACCAGTAGGTACATAATTCAATGATGTTCGAATCCGTAAAGATAAGGGATCCGATAAATACTACGAAAGTCAGAATCAAGCAGAATACAAGCGAGTCCGGAATGATTCTGTCCGCTGCGTACTGGAACTTCTTGGAGAGTCTCCATAACGGAGTACCCCTATCCAGTGTGTTTAATGTTTGGTTTGGCATGAGTTTTTCTCCTTTCAATGAAATTTGCTTAAAATATAATGCCGATTTGAGCCGTGCCGCACAGGGAATGCTGCGGCGCGGCTCTGTTTCCCTGTTTCCAAAATTCCCTATTTTACCTTTTCTGTCTGTATCCTCAGCTACTTCCTTTATTTTTTTGTAAGACCGAGGATTTCTCTTGCTTCTGCCGGAGTAGCAACTTCAAGTCCATACTCTCTGATTACGCGGGCTGCTCTTTCAACAAACTGACGGTTGCTGTCTGCAAGCT
>CAVHEY010000100.1:0-5700 GCA_963635155.1 Bacteroides stercoris | reverse complement strand
TGATTTCGCCCTCGGCGAGCATTACGGCGTTGCCACCGACCTTGATATAGCAAGGTCTCTCGGCAGCGCTTCTTTCTTCGCAGCCATCTGCCGAACATTCTGCTTCAAGACTTGTGAGAATCACAGAAGGACGCTGCATTTTTTCACCCTGCATAATTTTGAGGCTGTCCCCGTTTTTAACGAAGCCGTTGAGATAGCCGTAGTATGTCAGGGCGCCGTTGGAGGTTCCGGTAGCCGCTTCCTCGTCGATATCGTAAAGCGGCGCGAAGTTTCGGGCGTGAATCAACCCGTCCCTGCCCTTGCAGGTGAAAGCGTGAACCCCAACCACTTCATAGCGCTTCGAAAGCTCCGTCAGCGCCCTGAAATCCGGCGCGATTTTTTCCAGCGAAGCTTCCTCTGCAACCGGCATCATAATATCCGGAAGCCCCGTAGAAACCATCTGGGGAATCATACGAAGCCCCTTGGCAAGCTCCTCTTCATAGCTTAAACCCATAATCCCATAAAGCTCATCAAGGGCAGGCTTTTCGCTGATTTCCGCCAGCTTCACCGGAGTCGCCATATCCATCAGCACGAAGCCCTCCTTCACGTCGATGGTGAGGTCGCCGGCAAGAGTGTGATTGATGTAGGTCGCGTTGTCGGAAATATATCCCCCGCAAAGCAGCATCTTAAAGGAAGCAATTGTTGCATGACCGCAGAGATCTACCTCCGCCGCCGGTGTGAAATAGCGTATTTGGAACTCTTTTTCGTTTATTTTCTTGATAAAAGCGGTTTCGGAATAGCGAAGCTCCGCCGCAGTTTTTACCATGACTTCCTCGGCAGGAAAGTCTGCTCCTTCCGGCAAAATCACAACCCCCGCGGGATTGCCTCCGAAAAGCGTGTCCGTAAATGCGTCTGCAATATAAAATTTCATAACTAACCTCCTCTTGGCGCAGCCGGCGAACTTACAAGATAAAGCCGACCGTCCTCTGACATCATTATCTGTTATTTGCTTAAGCCTGTCAAGCCCCATCACAATATCTATTGATTTTCTCCGCCTTTCGTGATATATTCAATTCTATATTCAAATTGAAGCACAGGACAAATCGGAGGGCAGGACATGAAAGAAAATACGAAACCGCAAAAAGGGCAAATCCAAACAACACCGAAAATCACGCCGCAGCTTTCTTCGGAAACGCAGCCCAAAATCACGCCGAAAAAGGCTGACGCCCTCTTGTTCATCGTCGCAATTATCTGGGGCGGAGGATTTATCGCCGGCAAGGTGGCGCTGGAGACCGCCTCTCCCCAGTGGATTTTGTTCGTCCGCTTCGGACTTGCGGCTCTTGTGATAGGCTTGCTCTTTTTCAAAAAGATAAAAAATTCAGGAACTTCCTGTGTGGGCTGGGGCTTTACCCTGGGCTTTATCCAGTTCGTCGCCCTGTTTATCCAGCTTTTCGCCCTGCAATACACCACCACGGCGAAGCAGTCCTTCTTAGCGGCAACCTACGTGCTTTTCACGCCATTTATCGCCCGGCTTCTCCTGCGGAAAAAAATTACCCGCTTTGACTATCTCGCTTCCCTGCTTGCCCTGACCGGAGTCGCCCTTATCAGCCTGAGAGGAAGTCAGGAAATCCAAGCCGGGGACTTCATCACCCTTGGATTTTCCGTGGTGTTCTCGGTGGGAATCGTTTTGATCGGAAAAGTCTCCCAAGACCACGAAATTATCCCCCTGACCTTTTATCAGGTGCTGGGAACGGCGATTTTTGCGGGGATTGCGGTGCTGTTCACAGGCTTGCCTGATGGCGGCGTGAGTACCCGCTCGGCGCTGGGAATGTTGTATCTGGGCATTCTCAACACCGCAGTGGCATTCGGACTGCAAAATTTCTCCCAAAGATATACCTCGGAGTCCCACGCGGCGCTTCTTCTCAGTCTGGAATCCGTATTCGGGCTGGCATTTTCCGTGGTCTTTTACCACGAAATGATTACCCTACAGGTGGGTTTGGGCTGCGGTCTGATATTCCTTGCGCTTCTTGTGAGCAATCACAGATAAAGAACTTCATTTTCACCGCAAATTGTGGTAAAATAGATTGTTAAGAATTTTTCGGCGCCTGTTTTGCGCAAAAGTGAGGATAAGAGGATAAAATGAAGGATTTTATGATTGTTCCGGTAAAATTCGAGAATGACAAGCTGCTGATTCTCGACCAGACAAAATTGCCGGGGGAAGAAGTTTATACGGAGCTCCGGACAAAGGAAGACGTATGGGACGCGATTTTTAAGCTGAAGGTAAGAGGCGCTCCCGCAATCGGAGTTGCCGCGGCATACGGACTTTATGTTTCCACCAGAGATTTCCAAGGGACCAAGGTCAAGGAATTTCGGGAATATGTGAGAAAAACAAGCGAGTATCTGAACAGCGCAAGACCTACGGCTGTGAATCTTTCCTGGGCGCTGAAGCGCTGCGAGAATATGCTGGACAAATATATCAGGGCTTTCGACAACGCAGCCTGCGGCTTCCTGTGCTCCTGCGACCACTGCGCCGGGGATCAGGTGGACGACGCAAAGCTGCTTCTTCTGGACGAGGCGAATAAGATATGCAGGGAGGACGAGGAAGCCTGCCGCAAGATGGGGGAGTACGGACTGAGCCTGCTTAAGCCGGGCATGGGAATTCTCACCCACTGCAACGCGGGAACCCTTGCAACGGCGAAATACGGAACCTGCCTTTCCCCGATTTATCTCGGACAGGAACAGGGCTATGATTTTAAGGTTTTCGCAGACGAGACCAGACCCCTTCTGCAAGGAGCCAGGCTCACCGCATGGGAGCTTACGAAGGCAGGGGTCGATGTGACCCTGATCTGCGACAACATGGCTTCCATCGTGATGAAAAACGGCTGGATCGACGCAGTTGTCGTGGGCTGCGACCGCATGGCGGCAAACGGCGATGGGGCAAACAAAATCGGAACAAGCGGAGTTGCCATTCTCGCAAAGGAATACGGCATTCCTTTCTATATGTACGTTCCTACATCAACCATCGACTTGAACACAAAGACCGGCGAAGACATCAAGATCGAGCTTCGCAGCGGCGAGGAAATATACAAGATGTGGTACGAGAAAAACATGGCTCCGGAAGGCGTAAAGACCTACAATCCGTCCTTCGACGTGACCGACCACAAATATATCACGGCGGTTATCACCGAAAAGGGAGTGGTAAAGCCGCCTTACGAGGAAAATTTAAGAAAATTGTTTGAGGAGGCAAAATGAGCGAAAAAAATCAAATCGGTGAGAAAAAAGGTTTCATCGATAAATATGCGAAAATACTGGTAATTGTAGCAGTTCTCTGCGGAGCCACATCGGGAAACTTCGGGGTGCTGATCTCGGCGCCTCCCACAGTAATCGGGTTCTGGCGACTCCTCATAGCGGTGCCATTCTTTGCGATTCCGGTGCTTGCGGATCCGGATAAGCGGCAGCAGCTTGCGAAGATTTCCGGAAAAAATCTGCTGCTGTGCTTCCTTTCGGGAGTCTTTCTTTTCATACACTATTATACATGGTATTCGGCGGTGAAGCTGACAAACGTTGCAAGTGCGGCGGTTCTTGCCTCCTTTCACCCGCTGGTGGTAATCTTTATCACGGTATTTATCTATCGAAAAAAGATTTCCTGGAAATCCGTGGCGGCGATCATCGTGGCTCTCTGCGGCGGTACGCTGATTATGTGTTCCGACCTTTCCTCCTTTTCCGGCGGAAAGCTCTCCGGCAACCTGCTGGCGCTGGCGGCGGGCATCGGTATGGGCGTGTACTTCGCAATCGGCGGGAAAGTCCGTCAGGAGGTGGAGGGCAGCATCTATGTCATGCTCCTGTTCTTCTCCTGCTGGCTGTGCTTTGCGGCAGCGAACCTTGCAACGGCAACACCGATTCTGGGGTATCCTGCCATGGACTATGTCTATATCCTGTGTCTGGTGTTTATCTGTCAAATCGGTTCCCACGCGGTTTTCAATCTGTGCATGGGACGGGTAAGCTCTCTGTACGTATCGGCTTGGGAGGCAGGAGATCCTGTGTTTTCAACCCTTCTGGCAATCGTCATGGTTCATCAGATCCCAACGGCAGCGGAGATTATCGGCTGCATCGTCGTGGTATTGGCGCTGCTGGCATACAACAAATTTGAACAGGAATCGGAGTAAAGCATGTACAAAGTCAAACTGAAATCCTTTGAGGGCCCCTTCGACCTGCTGGTTTATCTGATCGAAAATGCGGAGATGAGCATTTACGACATCAAAATCAGCGAAATCACAAATCAATATTTGGCGTACATCAGGGAAATGGAGGAGCAGAACGTGGCGCTGGCTTCGGAGTTTATGGTGCTTGCCTCGTCCCTCATCGAGATAAAATCCAAGATGATCTTGCCAAGGGCGACAGAAGACGGACAGGAAATCACAGAGGAAGACCCCAGAACCGAACTGGTGGAAAGATTGCTGGAATACAAGCGTTTCAAAGAGCTTTCTCAGATGCTGGAAGAACGGGAAGAACGCAGCCTGAACATTTTCGAGAAGCCACAGGAAGACATTTCCCGGTATTTGGAAAATCCGGACGAGTATCTGAGCCTTGACCTAAAGGAATTTGCTGCGGCGTTTCGGCTTTTTATTCAGAAAAAACAGAGAGTTGAGGCGGTTCGCAAACATTACACCCGGATCGAACGGGAGCGGGCAAGCATGGAAAAGCGCATTTCCTATATTTTGCAGCAGGTTCGCGGAAAAATCGGACAGGTTTTCAGCTTTAAGGACTTTATTCGGGATAAAAAAGACCGATATGACGTAGTGGTTACCTTCATGTCGCTGCTGGAAATGGCAAAGGCGAGAGCAGTCAAGGTGGAACAGCGAAAAACCTACGGCGATATCGAGGTCAGCGCAGGAGAAGCTGTGCAGAAGGAGTGGAAAAATGACAGGAAGCAAGACAATTAAATCCGCCATGGAGTCCATGATGTTCACATGGGGCGAACCGCTGGAGGCGAAGCTGGCGGCAGAGGTTTTTAACATCAGCAAAGAGGACGCCTACGAGTATTTCAAGGAGCTTCAGGCGGAGTATGAGCAGGAGGGCAGAGGAATCGTGATTCGGGAGGTTAACAAGGCATTTCAGTTTGTGACCCGTGAAGAAAATGCAGACTATGTCCGCAGGCTATGCACGCCGGTAAAGGCGAAAAAGCTTTCTCAGTCGGCGCTGGAAGTCCTTGCAATCATCGCATACAAGCAGCCTGTAACAAAGGGCGAGATGGAGGCGATTCGCGGAATCAAATGCGACCGAGTGGTGGAGGGACTTGTGAACAAAGACTTGGTTAAAGAGGTGGGGCGCTCCGCCGCCATCGGCAGACCGATTCTCTACGGAACGACAGACACCTTCCTCAAAAATTTCGGATTCACCAATCTTAAGGAGCTGCCGGACATTGAGGACATCGAAAGCGTGATAAACGACGACATTGAAGAGGCGCAAACCGCCGAAGAACTGGAT
Organism: Bacteroides stercoris; assembly: GCA_963635155.1. GTDB lineage: Bacteria > Bacillota > Clostridia > Peptostreptococcales > Anaerovoracaceae > CAG-238. The sequence continues at coordinate 234 of CAVHEY010000100.1, read as the reverse complement.
CCGGTGGCAGCGGGTCAGATGACCATAGAATTTTAGGAAAGATTGCATATAATTTGAGCAGCGGGCTTGCTTGTTGCTCTTTTTTTTAACTTTTTTATTTAACATTAGAAAAAAATTGAAAAAGTGCTTGCATTTTACTCCAATCTGTTATATAGTTACATTACAAATATTTTCAATAAAATAAGAATAAGGCTAATGCAATAATATTTGGAGGAACGTGTATGTGTACAAGTA
>CAVHEY010000099.1:0-5742 GCA_963635155.1 Bacteroides stercoris | reverse complement strand
CGTTTCTCTTTTCGCTGCAAGAATAAAGATAGGTCAGGTTAAGGGCGTTTCTGAGCAAGGTAAGCTGGGTTTTGACCTTTTTTCGCGCTTCCTTGTCCGAGAGTTTTCCGGTAAGGATATACTCGATTTCATTGTTAAAATAGGTCTCCCCCAAATCTCGCTCGTTTAAACAGTCCTTGAAAAAGCGAAAAATGTAAATATTCTCTGCGGCATCGTCCAGAATATCGCCGCCTGTCTTGCTTTCTTTGATCTTATCGACAAGGGCGGAAATTCCTACGCTTTTTCCCTTTCCGCCGGAGGGAAGAGCCTTGATGATCCTCTGATTTTTTATGTACCGGTCCGAGCCTGCTGCGGTTCCTTGTTTCTCCGAATCGCCTGAATTTTCAATCGGCTTGGGCTTTGCGTCATAGGCTACCGCTTCTTTTATCTGCGCCGAAAAATTTTCCGATTTTTGCAGCTCGTATCCCTCAAGCTCGCATTCGCAGGACTGAAAATCAATATATTTTTTGTCTTGACAGGAAAACGATATGTAATCCGCAAGTTTTTCTTCAACCTGAAGTTTGTTGCCGTTAAAGGCAAAAATACCATATCTTTCTTTCAGATTACGATCGTATTCTGCCAAAATGCTTCTTCCCCACAGGGTTCCGAAGTTGTCCGCCGCCGCAGCAATGGCGTTTTCTCCCGCCCCATGCACCGCCGCCGCGGCAAGAATCATCATAGACGAAAATAAAATGGTCGCCAAAACGGTGTAAGAACCTTTTTTATTCATTTTTCTCTCTTTCTTTCCCGTAAATTTCATAACTTAACCTATCCTGCACTCTTATCGCAACGGTTTCCGAAACCTTGTAGATTTCCTTTCTTTCCTCCGCGTGCCGCTGAATTTGTTTGTCCAAATCTTCGTAAAAATTCATCATCAGACCTATGAGGGCGGCAGTTATCAGAAGGGTCAGGGGCATGATCAGGGTCGCTTCGATGATTCTCATGGCTTTCTACACCCGCCCTTCGTTTAAAATTTAGCGCTGCTGAGAGAGCCAAAGGTGTTGTTTACAAAGCTTGTAATCTGCTCCTTAAAGATCAGACCCAGCGTGACCGCAATGGCGACAAGAATTGCAACTTGTACCATTTCCATTCCTTGTTTGTTTAACAGTCTCATGTTATTACCTCCTTCGTACATTTTATATTTGAAGCATTGCCGGCGCTGCCGTTATCATAATCAGCGCGATCAGCAGAATTCCAAGGGGAAAGCTCATTTTGCTTTCGGAAATTCTGATTCTGCCCAGCGCTGCGCGTTTTCTTTCTTCCCATAAAGACTCACTTTGCTCCGCCAGTTTTTCCCACAAGTCGCTGCCTCTGTTCCTATTCTCCGTCAATATTGCCGAAACCCTCGCAAGTTCCTTTACATTTGAGGTGCGCCCGAATTTGCAAAAGGCGGTTATCACATTTTCCCCGTTGCTTTGGGAAGAGGTGTACACATGGTAAACCTGATTCGTAAAGTAGTTTTGCCGCTCTTTGTCAAGCTTGCCGTAGCCCTCGGCGATTTTGCAAAAGGCGTCGTTGAGTATCACACCGCTGTGCATAAGGAGCAAAAGTTGATTGATAAAGCCCGGGAGGGTCATAATAATATCGTTATTGTTTTTTTCTATCGCTTTTTTTATCTTAGATTTCAATTTTGTTTATCCTTTCTGTCATCGCTGCGGCTATGAGCATCAGTGCCACCGCCACGGTAGTTATAACCAGTCCTTGGGAGCTTTCCGTCATGGGGCTTATGTAGTCCGGCGCCGTGAGCCGAATCATCAAAACGATGATAAACGGTGAAATTCCAACGATTCTGCCCTCGAAAATTTTCTGCGAAAGCAAGGTTTTCAGCTCGCCCTCCAGCTCGATTTTATCTCCGATAAGACGCGCCGCCGTGTTGATCGCCTGTTTGAGATCCGCTCCGCTTACCTTGCAGTTTTCGTAAGCCCGGGCAAAATCCTCTATGTCCTCCAGCCCGCTTCGCCTCGCAAAATCGTAAAGAACCTCCGTGTCCGTGGCGTTGCCGTTTTCCAGCATCGCCGTCATATGGTCCAATTCAAGCATGATGTAGTCCGTTTCCTCGTAGGACGTGCCGCAAAAGGTTTTCGCCTCCCTCAGCGCCTCTGCCATGTTCCTCCCTGAAGAAACCGAGGCGGATATGGAATAAAGCAAATCCCGAAACTGGCTCATCGCCTCCTGCCGGCGTTTTTTCAGAATTCCTTCTTTGTATTTCGGAAGCGCCGCGGAAAAGATAATCGCCAGAATTCCGCTGACTACGAGGCTATTGTAAAACAAGATCCCCACCGCCGCCGCCATGGTCAGAACCACTGAAAAAAACAGCAGCTTTTCCTTTTCATTGAGTTTTATTTCCTTTGACATTCCTTATTCCCTCTCCGGCATAAACAAGCCTCATATTATCGTCCAGTTTCATTATCTTGTTAAGGACAAATTCTCCTTCTTTGCAGCCGCAAAGCTCCGTTATCTCCGTAATCTGTCGCTTTCCGTTTTTTTGCCGCCGGATATGCACCATGATGTCGATTCCTTCGGCGATCTGCTCCCTTATGGATTCCACGCTTATGGGCATCGCCGCAAGGTAAAGGGATTCCAGCCTTTTGAGCATTCCCTCCACCGAATTGGCGTGTCCCGTGGAAAGGCTGCCGTCATGACCGGTGTTCATCGCCTGAAGCATATCGATCACTTCCTCTCCTCTTACCTCGCCCACGATGATTCTGTTCGGTCGCATTCTCAGACTGGATTTTATCAGGTCCGCCATGCTGACGCGACCCTCCCCTTGGGCGTTGCTGTTCCTGCATTCGAGGTGAACGATGTTAGGTATGGACTTCATTTTCAGCTCCGCCGAGTCCTCCACGATGATCACTCTCTCGTCCGTCGGCACCGCCTCTGCAAGGGCGTTTAGAAGCGTCGTCTTTCCGGAAGAAGTTCCGCCGCTGACAAAAATATTGTATCCGTTGCGCACCAGCTCTTTTAAAAAGCACGCCGCCTCTTCGGTCAAGGTCCCGTTTCCCACCAAATCTTCCATTCGCATATAGTTATCGGAAAATTTTCGAATGGTCAGTATGGGACCGTTCAGGGCGATGTTTTTGTATACGCCGTTTACTCTGGAGCCGTCCGCAAGCCTCGCATCGACGATGGGGCTTCTTTCGTTGATTTCTCTATGTACTTCCCCTGCGATATTGCGCATAACCTCTTCCAGCTCTTCCGTGGAGTCAAAGCACATGGGATATTTTTCTATTTTCCCCTTTCGCTCCACAAATATCCGGTCGGGACCGTTTACCATAATCTCGCTGACCTCCGAATCTTCGATAAGGGGTTGTAAAATGCCCAGTCTCCTGCGGGTCTTATAAAATATTTTCTTTATGGTTTCTTCTATCTCTTCGTGGGAAAACCGAAGGCTCTTTTCATCGTCGAAAATCGTTTGTATAATCAGCTTCTTCGCCTTAAAATCGTCAATCTCCTTCTCGCTTCCCAGCCTTTCTCTTACGGCTCTCAGCCTGTCCTCGGCAAAAGCCTTTGCCTCTATGCTCATATCCATTTTTCCCAAACCTTTCCTATCCTTGCGGCGTAGTCTCCGTCCATTAAAATCTCAATTCCCTTTTCGCAAGGGACAAAGCTGTCCCGATCCTCCGGAATCCTGAAAACTCCCTCTTCGCAATCCGTCCTTGCGCTGCGGTTGACGATTTGAATCAGCTCTTTTCCCGCGAAATCTTTTCCTTGCTTTGCCGCATCATATTTCGTCCTGACGTCCTTGTCATTATGTATGAGGCACACCCTGTCAAAATGGATCCGCAGGCTCGGCGGAGGCGCGTCCAAAATCACAAAATCAAAGCTCTTCATTTCCCGAAGTTTATCCAACAGGATTTCGGCTTTTTCCGTTCCCTCTAAATATTTGAGACCGTATTTGTCCGAGGAAACATAGCTGTCTAAGCTGTACAAAAGGTTGTTTTCAACCATGTGGGGCAGTTCTCTTGCCGGGCGCAAAGGCTTTTCAGTCTCATAGGCGTAAAGCTCCCATGACCTGCTGCCGCCCATGTTCATGTACAAAACGCTTTTGCCCGCGTTCATCGCCATTTGCCTTCCCATTGTCACGGCAGCGGCAGAAACGCCGCTGCCCCCAAGCAAGGAAGATACGGAAATAATCTGCATACCTTCTGCTCTTTCGCCGCCGAAGGTCAGCTTGTTATTTCTTTCGTAGGCTCTCACGATGGTTTTTAAAATTTCCGACACCGTCGCGTATTTTCCCAGCAGCTGCCCGTTATTAGCATAGTCGTAATTGAAATCTCCCGTGCCTTTGCCTTCCATCGCGATTACCTTGGGATTGTATTTTTCAAATTCCCTGCGGTCTGTGACGATGATATCAAAGTCCTCTAAATTGTAATCTGAGTAGTAGAACCTGTTTTCGATCAGGAACACTTCCAGTCCGGGTGAAGCCTCCGCAAGCCCTCTGGCGATATCGTTCATATGCGGTCTGCTTGTTAAGTTGATTGCCACAATAATTCTTCTCATAATTTACACCACTTCCTTTCGCTTACATCGTAATCTACTTAACATAATTTGTCAACCACTTTTTGTCGTAATTATGTTATTTTTTTCTTTGCATCAATTCTTTATATTAAGCTTCTGAGTTTTTCCAAGGCTTTGGATAGGGTTCCAACGCTGTCTATAAGTCCCATGCTTACCGCTTCTTTCCCAAAAAGCAGCGTTCCCACGTCGTTCGCCATATTGCTGGTGCAGTTCATTTTTTCTTCAATCACTTCTCGTGACGCCCGGGAGTGTTCGACGATAAAATCCACCACCCGCTCCTGTGTCTTTTTCATATATTCAAAAGTAGGTTCCGCGCTGATCAGGGTGCCGCTTGTCCGAATCGGATGAAGGGTCATGGTGGCGGTTTTTGCCACAAAGGAATAATCGGCGGAGACCGCAAGGGGAATCCCGATGCTGTGTCCCCCGCCCAGCACAAGGGAAACCGTCGGCTTTGAAATTCCCGCCACAAGCTCCGACAGGGCGAGTCCCGCCTCCACGTCGCCGCCCACCGTGTTCAAAACCAGCAGAAGCCCTTTTATTTCCGGGTTTTCCTGTACCGCGATAAGCTCCGGTATGAGATGCTCGTATTTTGTGGTTTTATTGTCCTGGGGCAATAGGGAATGTCCCTCTATGCTTCCGATAATGTTGATATACTGGATATCGCTCTTAAAATTCATGCCCGTTCCGATCAGTCCAAGCTCTTTGATGAGATCCACCGCTTCGCCGGTTCCCTGCTCGCTGTCCTTTGACCTGTCCTTTTCTTTTTCATCGCTCATATTTCTTAACCCTCTTTCGTAAAATTGATTATCTCTAGTATTTGCGACGGGAGGGAAAAATATGCTTTTAAGTGAAATCGGAGACAAGGAAATCGTTGATATTTCAAAGGGAAGTATGCACGGAAGACTTTGGGACGCCGAGATATTTTTTGATGAGAAAACAGGGGATATTCATTCGCTCTCCGTGCCTGATTTTCAAAGTTTGCGGGGAAAATTCAAAGAAGATTTGCAGCTTCCCTGGTCATCGATTATAATAGTGGGAGAAGATATGATTATTTTCAATTCACACTAAAATTTACGCTGCGGCGCGGGGAAACGCCCACGCATTTTCGCAGCAATTTTCGTGGTAAATTTCGTAGTAAAATAGTAAATTCGTAGTAAATTTCATGGTACATTTTCGGGGAGAAAC
>CAVHEY010000098.1:0-5954 GCA_963635155.1 Bacteroides stercoris | reverse complement strand
GAAGTCATGCCCTGAGGCTTATTGATATTTAAAATTCCGTCTTTCATTCTTTCTCCGCTTCGCTGTGCCCTGCCGGGTCGCCGCAAAAGGCGGCTCCTGCTTTTTCCAGTTCCTCACAAACTGCCGCCAGCGCTTTCTCCATGCTCATGTTAAGAGTTGCTCCTGCGGCTTTGATGTGCCCGCCGCCGCCGAATTTTTCGGCAATCGCCGCAACATCTCCCTCGGTCTTTGCCCGGAGGCTCAGGCGAATGGTTTCAGGGCCTTTTTCCTTTAAAAACGCCGCATATTCCACTCCGGCAATGCTGCGAAGCTGACGGATCACATTTTCGGTTTCCTCCGAAAGGGCACCGCTTTTTTCCAGCATCTCCTGAGTTACATAGGCAAGGGCGGCTTTCCCCTCCGCCAAAATATTGAGGGTGGAAAATGCCATGGATTCGATGATCTTTCTTTCCAGCCTTACATTCTCGTAAAGGGCCACGCTTACCTTGTTTGTGTCAACGCCCCAGTCGAAAAGCTCCGTCATAATTTCAAAGCACCTTCTGGTGGTGTTTGAATACTGGAAATTTCCCGTATCCGTGGTAATCGCCGCAAAAATCGCCTCGCCGATCTCCTTATCTTGGGATATCCCCATTTCCTTGAGCAAATCAAAAACAAGCTCCCCCGTCGCCGAGGCATCGGGATCTACATAGTTATATTCGCAAAACTCTGTGGTGGTGTGGTGATGGTCAAGGCAAATGCTTGTTTTCCCCCGGGCGAATTTTTCCGCCCGACCCGGAAAGCGGGTAGCGTCCCCGCAGTCCACGCAAAAGGAGATATCTGCCTCCCCGATAACATTCGGGTCTAAGGTGCAGTAGCCCTTGTCCAGAAATGCCAGATTCAGCGGAAGTTCCTCCTCCACCAGAACATAACAGGTCTTGCCCTTTAACCTAAGCGCCCTGCAAAGAGCGGCGCAGGAACCCAGCGCATCGCCATCGGGACTGACATGGGGATAGAGCAAAATCGAATTTGCCTTCGCAAGCACCCCGGCGATTTCCTTGTATGTGTTGTTCATTTTTTCCTCCCTATAGGCTAAAAGGCGAATGTTTAAAATTCGCCCGTTTCCTCTGCCTCTTCATCATCTTTTTGATAGCTGTCAAAATCGATGGTGCCTAAAATTTCCTCTATGTGTCTGCCGTAATCCATGGAATGATCGATTTTGAAAATCAGCTCAGGAATGTGACGAACCTTCACCTGACGGGAAATTTCTTTTTTCATCACACCCTTTGCGCTGTTCAGACCTGCCAAAATATCCTTTTCTTCGGTCTTTTTCTCCTCTTCATCCTTGCTGAAATTCAGCGCAGTCACATAACAGGTCGCATAACTTCCGTCCCGGGTCACCGAAACGCCGGAAATGCTGATCATATGTCCGCAGACTCTTGGATCCTTGATCCCGCTGATGAGCATTTCGCTGATAATCCGGCGGATCTCCTCTCCCAGTCTGCCCTGTCTGTAGCCTTTGCCCATTTCTATTTCCTTTCTACCTCAACCATGTGGAAGCATTCGATAATATCTCCCACCTTGATGTCGTTGTAGTTTTCGATTCCGATACCGCATTCATAGCCCTGGTTCACTTCCTTTGCATCGTCCTTGTATCTCTTGAGGGAAGAAATCGTGCCCTCGTGGATTACGATGCCGTCACGCACAAGACGAATCTCGGCGTTTCTGATAACCTTGCCCTCCTGCACATAGGCGCCTGCGATGATGCCTACGCCCGGAACCTTGAAGGTTTCTCTTACTTCAACCTTGCCCAGAACTTCTTCCTTGAACTCAGGGTCAAGCATACCCTTCATGGCGTCTTCCACATCGTTTAAGATGTCGTAGATGACTCTGTAAAGTCTGATCTGTATATTTTCTCTGTCAGCGAAGGACTGAACCGCGGTGGTCGGTCTTACATTGAAGCCGATGATGATGGAACCGGTGGTTCCCGCCAGCATTACATCGGATTCGGTAATGGTTCCCACGCCTGTATGAATGATCTTTACCCTTACATTTTCGTTATTCAGTTTCTCAAGGGAAGACACAATTGCTCCGATGGAGCCCTGTACATCGCCCTTGATGATAAGGTTAAGGTCTTTCACCTCTCCCTCCTGGATCTGGCTGAAGAGCTGTTCCAGCGTGGTGCTTGCGTTTCTTGCAAGGATCTCTTCTCTGAGCTTCTGCTTACGGTTATCCGCAATCTCTTTTGCAAGTTTATCCTGCTTAACCGCGTTAAATTCATCGCCGGCTTCCGGTACATCGGAAAGTCCGAGGATTTCAACGGCTGTGGCAGGGCCTGCTTTTTTGATTTCCTTGCCCTTGAAGTCGGTCATAAGCCTGATCCTGCCGGCGCAGGTTCCCGCTACAACGCTCATTCCCGTTTTGAGGGTTCCGTTTGTTACAAGAAGGGTGGCAACAGGGCCTTTGTTCTTGTCAAGTCTTGCTTCGATTACGGAGCCCATGGCAAGTCTGTTCGGGTTTGCCTTGAGTTCCAGCACTTCCGCCTGCAACAGGATCATTTCCAAGAGGTTTACGATTCCTTCTCCGGTCTTTGCGGATACAGGCACGGAAATAACATCGCCGCCCCAGTCTTCTACAAGGATTCCGTGTTCTGTAAGCTCCTGTTTTACTCTGTCAGGGTTTGCTCCCGGTTTATCCATCTTGTTGATTGCAACGATGATCGGAACTCCCGCAGCCTTCGCGTGGCTGATGGATTCGATGGTCTGCGGCATAACGCCATCGTCCGCCGCAACTACCAGTACCGCAATATCCGTGATATGGGCTCCCCGGGCACGCATTGCCGTAAATGCCTCGTGCCCCGGTGTGTCCAGGAACACGATCTTCTGTCCGTTAATATTTACCTCGGAGGCACCGATGTGCTGGGTAATACCGCCGGATTCGGAGGCCGTAACATTTGTCTTTCTGATGGCGTCCAGCAGGGACGTCTTACCGTGGTCAACGTGACCCATAACGGTAATAATCGGAGCCCGGTGTTTCAGGTCTTCTTCTTTGTCCTCGAAAAGTTCAAGTCCCTCTTCCTCTTCGGTTTCTTCCACCTTGCTTACCACAACGCTGATTCCCAGATCGTCTGCAAGGATCATAATCGTGTCCTCGTCGATGTTCTGGTTCATGTTAGCCATAATTCCCATCTTCATGAGCGCCATGATGACGGAGGAAATGGATACGCCTACCTGCTCGCAGAAGCCTGCAACGGTGATCGGCGCGGTAACCGCAACGGTTCCGGTAGGAAGTTCTTCCAAAATGTCTTCTTCTTCCACAACCGCCTGCTTCGGTTTGTTGTGCTTCTTCGGCTTTGCCTGCTTTTCCAGGGAGCGCTGCTGCATTCTCTCTTTGTTCTTTTTGCCTTGACTCCCGCCCTTTTCCAGCTTTGCAAATTTATTTCTTTCCTTTTCCGGGTGTTCCCGTTTTTCGGTATTTTTCTGGTTCGGCTTCGTTTCCATCTTGGAAAGGGTCGAACGGTCGTTATTTCTCGAACCCGGACGAGCGGATCTCTGTCCGTCGTTTCTGTCGTTTCTGCCGTCTCTGCCATGAGGTCTGCCGTTTCTTCCGGCGCCGTCGTTTCTCGGTCCTCTGCCCTCACGACCGCCCTCTCTATTGTCTCGATTGTCACGACCGCCGCGGCTGTCCCGTCCGTCACGTCCGTCGCGTCCCGCGTTGCGGCTGCCTTCTCTGCCGCCCTCTCGTTCGTTTCTGTCTCGAAAGTTTCTTCCGGATTCAAATCTTCCGGAGTCGTTTCTCGGCTCCCGTCTCTCTCTGACAGGCTTCGGCGCGTCGGATTTTTGCTCGGAAGACCTCGGCGCGGTGGCTTTTTGCTCCGCCGGTTTCGATTCTCCCGTCTTAGGTGCCGCCGCTTTTCCTGCATCGGCTTTCGGCGCTTCTGCCTTCAGTGCTGCCGCTTTTGGGGCTTCCGCCTTTGGAGTTTCTGCTGCGGGAGCTTCGGTTTTCACCGTCTCGGCTTTCGGCGCTTCCGCTTTCTTCGTTTCGGCTTTCGCTTCTTCTGCTTTTGCTGCTATAGTTTCAGCCTGCGCCGCCTTTATTTCCTCGTTCTTTGCCGTCTCGATTTCCGCCGTTTCCGCCTTCGTCATGGGTTTTCCCATAGGTTTTGCCATAGGCTTTCCCATAGGCGGGCGATTTCTGGTTTCCAGTTCTTTATTTACAACCGGTTTTCCCATGGGCGGGCGTGCCTGGGGTCTGTCCTGCTGTGTCTGTCTTGTCTGTGGGTGTTTGTTTGCGCCAAGGGTTCTCACCTGAGCCATGCTTGCCGCCTTTACAGTTCCTCTCGGTTGTTCATCTTTTTGGCCGTCAGCCTTTTTCGGGGCTGCCTTGATAATCGTAGTTTCCTGTGTATTATTTTCTTTCGCCATTAGAACACCTCCTCTTCTAACGATTGTCTATCAATCTCACTTATAATTGCATTTGCTAAATTCTTATCGGCAATGCCGAAAATTCCTTTACCCTCTGTCCCGGTCGCGTGGGATAGATCTTCTATCCTCCCATACAGCCTGTAGGGTGTGCCGTACTGATTCGCGGCTTTTATCATCTTTTCCTTTGAATTGTCCGAAAGGTCGCCGGCAAGAACCAAAAGTTTGAGTTTTCCCTTTTCCAACATGAAAACGCAGGTATTATAGCCTGTGGAAAGGTTTCTCGCTCTTGCCGCAAAGCCCATATAGCTTTCTATTTTGCCTTGTTTCACCTTGCCGCCTCTATCTCGCTTCTCAGCCTTTCTTTCGCCTCATCGCTCACAGGCTTTTTCAGCGCCCGTTCAAAGGCTTTTCTTTTCACAGCCTTGTCAAAGCACTCCGAGCTTCCCTTGCAGATGTAAATGCCTCGTCCTTTGGCTCTGCCGGTAGGGTCTGCCGTCATTTCGCCCTCGTATATTGCGATTCTGGTTAACTCATTTTTGTCCTTTGATTCCATGCATCCCACGCATTTTCTCATGGGAACCTTTCTTTCCTTCAAGATTATTCCTCCATTTCGACGATTTCCGGTTCTTCCGCAGCTTCGGCGGTTACCGCTTCCTCGAGGGCTTCGCTGTCCTTCGTTTCTTCGAGGGCTTCCGGTGTCTCGGCAGATTCGACGATTTCCGGTTCCTCGGCGCTTTCAAGGATTACCGCTTCTTCGATGACTTCCGGTTCCTCGATGGCTTCAGTCTCGTCGATGATTTCGATGAAGTCCTCCGCTTCTTCCATGCTTGCCTCGTACTGGCTGTGGCTCTTGATGTCAATTTTCCAGCCGCTGACTCTTGCCGCCAGCCTTACGTTCTGACCCTCTTTGCCGATTGCCAGGGAAAGCTGATAGTCCGGAACCACCACGATTGCCGATTTTTCCTCCGGATTCGGAATGATTACTTTTTCCACCTTTGACGGGCTGAGTACGTTTGCAATCAGCACTTTCGGGTCTTCGCTCCAGGTGATGATGTCTATTTTTTCTCCGTGAAGTTCGTCTACAATTGCCTGTACCCGGTTTCCTCTCGTGCCTACGCAGGCTCCCACCGGATCCACGTTTTCATATTCGGTGTAAACCGCCATTTTGGTTCTGGAACCCGCTTCTCTTGCGATTCCTTTGATTTCCACGGTGCCGTCCTCGATTTCCGGAACTTCCAGTTCGAAGAGTCTTTTCACCAGACCCGGGTGGGATCTGGAAAGGAAAACCTGTGGTCCCTTGTTGCTCTTTCTCACGTCCATGATGTAGACCTTGAGCCTGTCGTTGATATTGTAGTGTTCTCCCGGTACCTGTTCGTTAGGGGAAAGGATCCCTTCGGTGTTTCCCACGTTGATGAAAAGGGTTTCGTTGCTTACCCGCTGCACCGTGCCTGTCAGGATTTCTCCCTGGCGGGTGATGAAGTTGTCATAAACCATTCCGCGCTCTGCTTCTCTGATTCTCTGGACAACCACCTGCTTTGCGGTCTGGGCTGCGAT
>CAVHEY010000097.1:0-5968 GCA_963635155.1 Bacteroides stercoris | reverse complement strand
CATAAAAAGTCCACTACACACAAAATAGTGTTTACATAGATCATCGCAGGCGGCGCACAAGGCAATTCGGCTCGGTAGCCTCGGCTGCGAAATACTGAAAGGAGAATTGAAATGCACAACGAAAAAATAAGTTATTTCAAACGGGCACTGGTTATGCTCATGGCAGTGATGATGGTATTTACCTATATGCCGAGCATGGCGTGGGCGGAGGACCCGTCGGGCGAAGACGCGTCAGGCGAGACCAGCCTTACGACGGTGAAATCCGAAGGAATCGAAGATAATAATCAAGCGAGTGGCGATGTCACACCGTCGTCCGGTACGGAAGAGGAACAAAATCCGCAACCGAGCCAAGAGAGTGGCGAAAAAACTGAAACGTCCGAAACAACCGGCGACGAGAGTGAACCGCAGGCATCTGGAGCATCATGGGACGGAACGACAGAGACCAAACCGTCGCAAGTCGAAGGCGTGTACCAGATCGGCACGGGCGCAGAGCTGGCGTGGTTCGCACAGGAAGTGAATAAGTCGAATGGAAAAGCACTAAACGCAGTTTTAACGGACAATATAGATCTAGGTAATCACCCATGGACACCAATCGGAGTAGCCGCAAGTCATTATTATTCCGGAACCTTTGACGGCAATGGCAAAACCATAAGCGGTTTAAACATTAACAAGAGTTCGCTGAACGATAAAACTGAGGCTGTCGGTTTGTTTGGAACGATTAAAAATAATGTAACAATCCGGGATTTGACAGTTAAGGGCAGTATAACTATTGGCACAGAGTTGAGCAGTAGCAAAACAGCGGGAATTGGCGGGCTGGTGGGCTACGCGGAAAAAGGAAGCTACATTAACTGCGTTAGCGCCGTAAATATTACGGTAAAGGGGAGCTACACCGAAAACACAATGGTAGGCGGTGTTTTTGGAGAAGTAAAGAAAGCGAAAGTTGTAGGCTGCACAAATTTGGGAAATGTGACTTGCGAAGGCATGACGTTGTCTAGTGGAAAGACCGCGGCTGTTGGCGGGATTGCAGGAAAAATGGGGGCAGGGACCTCCACGAGCCCTAGCACTGACTATACATACGTTGAATCTACCGTAAATAAGGGAAGCATAAGCGGGACCGATGCGAACTCAGGAAAGTTTAATTACGGCGGTATAGCAGGGAACATTTATATTTGCGGTAAGCTGAACAATAGCTTGAATTTGGGAAACGTAAGCGTCATTGGCTCGTCGTCGACAATAACTGCCGGAGGGATTACCGGAAAGAAAATGGCTAATGTAACCGATCCGACCCTGTGTACATATAGAATAGGAACAGCCACCGCGGGACTGTATGATAAAGACGGCAGCGCTGTTGATGATGACGAAAACAAAATTTCGGCAAAAAGCGAAACCGAATTGAAAGCCGACGGTTTTCTTGAACAGTGCAATTCGGCTACGCGCATGACAATGTATAGAGTTGTGTGGATTGAGGGGAAAGATGGTTACCCCGCTATCAGTTCCGCCACGCTTATGAATTCTGCACCTGCACTTCAGAGCGGAGTTGCGAGCGAAATAAGTACCAGAATAGATTTGAACACAGGATATACCGTGGATTTGAATAGGGTCTTTTCCGATATTGATGGAGACGCGCTTACATATAAAGTTAAAGTGAATGCTGGAGAAGAGACAGCAATCAGTGGTACGACATATACTTACAGCGGGAGTAACACGAATACCAAAGTGATTTTGGTTTTCAAGGCGAGTGACGGTTTTGAGGAATCAGAAACGTATACGGTTATACTTGATGTACGCCCGATCGCGTTTATAGGGACAGAAGAAAACGCCGGAAGCACGGCGGACAACCCGTATATAATCGGAAGTGCCGAAGCACTCAGCGACTTTAGCGAAGAATATAATAAGAATCCGGAGCAGTATAAAAATAAATACTGGAAACAAACCGCAGAGATTGACATGAAAGGTGTGAAGATGACGCCAATAGGAGAAAATATCGCCTTTGAGGGTCACTACGACGGTCAAAACTTTGCAATTAAAAACCTCGAAATCTCCTCAAGTGAAGAATACGTGGGAATGTTCGGAATTGTTGACGACGAAAGCACCTTGAAGAATATCAAACTGGATAGCAGTTGTAGCTTTAGCGGCGACAACGGAGGGTGCAACATCGGTGCAATCGCAGGAATATTGAAAGGCAGCAGCACGATTGAACACTGCGAAAACCATGCGTCTGTTACAAGCAATGCTCCGGCAAACTTCGGCGGAAAGACCTCCTATGCGGGAGGACTGGTTGGCTATCTCAAAGAAAGCAGCAAAGTGATAGACTGCAAAAACTATGGTACAGTTACACAGGCAGTGCCGTATACATTGTTTGCGGGTGGTATCGTAGGACACCAGACAGTTAACACAACCATCGCCGGCTGCGAAAATCATGGAGCCGTAACGGCAAAGAGTGCTGCAAGCACGGGAAATGAAGCAGGCAGCACCGCAGGCGGAATTGTGGCAGATACTTATGGAGGGTATATCTCCGGCTGCTATAACGATGGTGTCGTATCCGCAGGTATGCTGGCAGGCGGTATCGTTGGAAAAGCAGGTAGTACAGGCCAAGATGGCAAGCTGGTGGAAAGTGTAATCGAAAGCTGCTATAACCTCGGTACGGTTATAGGAAATGCTTCCGATGCTAAGGCGCAGCTTGGCGGCATTGTGGGTAATGCGGCTTACACCATTTTGAATAACTGCTACAATGCAGGCACCCTAACCGAATGTAGCGGAGGAACTACGCAAAAAGGCGCGATCCTAGGCGGCGGCTCCATGGATAGCGAGATGAAGGGGAACTATTTCCTCGGCACTGCTGTCAGCGAAGCCTACGGCTCGGTTGCAAAAACAGACGACCCGCAGGAAGCTAACTTTGAGCCGATGACAGCGGACGCCATGAAGGATGAAGCTTTCGTCACCACGCTGAACACCTACGCGAAGCCGTATTCTCTGTATAAGGCAGCTTGGGCGAACACCGAAAACGGTTATCCTAAGTTTAGCAAGGTTGAGAAAATACCAAACTGGAGAGCCTTGCTGGAGTCCTTCTCGGTTGAAGTGGGAACCATGACATACGAGGGGGTTATTAATCAAGAGAATAAGACCATAAGCATTGTCCTTCCGAACGGAACGACCGCAATCAAACCGACGATGGTTGTAAGCGACAACGCGAGTGTCACTCCGTCGGAGGGAATCGATATTTCTTCAGATAGGAGCGTAACGATTGCCGTTACCGCAGAGAACGGAACCGACAAGACAGATTATACGTTAAGCGTTAATGTCCCGGCGGAATCCACGGGTCTGGCAGCTCTGAATGCCAAGATCGGCGGCAAGAGCCTTTTCGAAGGAAGCAGTTTTGCTCAGAGCACCTATGAATATAATGCAGGTGTCGTAGATGCCGGGGCAGGGGCGATCATATTGACCGCAATTCCTGCCGAGGCGGGGGCTACCATGACCGTGAAGCTCAACGAAGGCGGCGAGGGTCCGAATGGCAAAACAGCCTTTGATTTGAGCGTTGCGAGCAGCACCTCTGACAGCAGCACCTTGGGCTACTGGAAGAGAGCAGAATACAAAGACGACAGTAATAAAGAAGACCAAGAACTTGAAGAAACGCTGAGAGATGGCAGCACAATAAAAGTAAAATATGTGGGAGGCAAGGCTTGGATTCGAGATGAAAACAGCCTGAGCGCGTTGCCGATTTGGGGAAACAACTCCGCAAAGCACCCGCTGAAGGCAGAGAACAACGCGCTTGTTATCACAGTAACCTCTGCTGATGAAGCGACTACGACTACATATACCGTTTACTTTGATGTAAAGCAAACCCTTTCGTCCTTGAGCATAAAGAACGGGGACAACGACTACGATACCTTTGAACTAAACGAGGAGTTTAATAAGGGGACGACGAGCTATACGCTGGACATTCCGGATTATGTAAAGACTCTGGCTGTCACCGCAAAGGCGACCATGGAGGGAATGGCAGAAATTTCTTACCCGAATGGGACGGTGACCGGCGGAAAGCTGAACATCGAGGACAAGGACAGCTTCGTTATCAGAGTCGGCAGCAATGCGGTTCACACAGATTATACTGTGACGCTGAACAGGCTGGAAACCTACAAGGCGAACATAAAGGTAACGCCGAGCGACGCAGTTGTGGCTGTGGAAGATGCAAATGGCAAGACCCTGCAACCGAATGCAGACGGAAGCTACAACCTGATAAAGACCGCAACGTATACGATAAAGGCTTCCAAGGCAGGCTACAGCACTTCAACGCGGGCAGATATCAGCAGCGGATCTTTTACAGACGGGGTTTTGGCAATTACCTTGACGAAAACAAATTCCTCCCTGAGAAACCTTGACGGCGACTGGACCAGCTTCCGAGGCTCCGATACCAATAACGGCGTAACGGACGCGAAAACGCCGAAGGTGACGGCTGGTGAAACCGGAAAGAAGCTCTGGGCTGCGAAAAGCGGTGAGAACTGGTCAGCAGCACCGACGCCGCAGCTTTTGATAAACGGCTATTTGTACTATCAGTCGGGGAACAAGGTATTCATCAAGGATCCTGATACAGGAAAGACACTGAAAGAAAGCGGCGCATTGACAGGCAGCAGCAAATGGGCGACCAATCCGATTGCCTACGGAGACGGAATGCTTTTCGTATCGGTTGAAGACGGAACAGGCGGCTGGATTCAGGCGCTTAACGCGGAAACCTTAGAAAGTCTCTGGGTAAGCGAAAAGGTAGAGGGGCAGCTGATTTCTCCGATAATGTACCATAACGGCTATATTTATACCGGAACATGGAGCGGAGAAGAAAAGACGGGAACCTTCTTTATGCTTTCCGTAACGGACGAAGACACTAGCGACAATGACGAGACAAAGAATGTCCTTTGGAAGATTGAGCATAAGGGCGGCTTCTACTGGGCAGGTGCCTACGCTACCGACAAATACGTGGTATTCGGTTCCGACGACGGGACGGGCAACTGCGATTCCGAAAGCGCGGTTCTTTACAGCGTGGATCCGACCAATGGAAAGATCATCGATAAGGTGACGGGAATAAAGGGCGATATCCGCTCAAGCGTCGTGTACGACGGCGGCTATGTGTACTTTACCACAAAGGGCGGAATGCTCTACAAGGTTGCCATTGACAGCAAGGGCAATCTGGGGGCGGTGAAGTCCTTTGATATGGGCTCCGCAAAGGGTTACATGAGTACCGGAACCCCGGTTGTTTACGGCGGAGTGGTATTTGCTTCCTGCTCCGGCAAGAGTCAATTTGACGATGCGGGAACCGTTTTCGCAGTGAATGCGGCGGATATGACGGAGATTGCAAGGGCGGCGACTGCCGGCTATGTCCAGTCCAGTATGCTGCTTACCACCGCGTACAAGGACAGCGATAACGCTCTCTATCTCTATGCAACCTATAACAAGACCCCGGGAGGAATCCAGCAGATCAAGTATGATCTCAAGACAAAGGGATTGACCGTAAGCGATCTTTACATACCCGGCGACAGTGAAAAGGGCACAGAGCAGCAGTATAATATTTGCAGCCCGGTATGCGACGCGGAGGGAAACATTTACTTTAAGAATGACTCCGGTTACATCTTCGCAATAAGCGAAAGGTCGGCAAGTGAAGCGGCGATTGCTACCGTAACATTCCACTTGGACGGCGGCAAGGCTTACGGACTCATGGAAGGCAGTGACGGCAACGCCAGCAAGAGCTATTACGAAGAAAATGCCGGCGATATCCTGCCGATTCCGAGCAAGGAGGGCTATACCTTTGTAGGCTGGTATAGCGAAAACAACACTACATCGACAAAGTATACGCAGGTTCCGACGAAGGAAGCCGCGACAAGCTTCCCGAAGGATTTATATGCAATTTGGAAAAAGGTTGAGAGTTCAGGCGGAAGCAGCGACGGAAACATCAAGGTTACCTTCCGACTGATCGGCGCAGAAC
>CAVHEY010000096.1:0-5988 GCA_963635155.1 Bacteroides stercoris | reverse complement strand
TGGTATTCTTCATCTTTATTTCGAAGTGGATGCTGGAATACAATATCGACCTGGAGGTTAAGCACCAGATCACCACTGCCAACCAGTGGCAGATGTGGGTGATGTGTGCTCCGGTAACGCTGTCCTGTATGCTGATGGCATTGCATGGATTTCTGAACACCCTGGAGGACATCGTAGACTTTGTTCAGACAAAAAAGATTAAAAAAGGAAAGGCGGTGGCATAAGTGAGTTATTTCTTCATATTCTTGGCAATCTTCTTAGGCCTGGCATTCCTGAAGGTTCCGATTCCATTTGCAATGGGTATTTCCTCCATACTGATTTATATGTCGGTAGGCGGAACCAGTGTTGCGATTTCCATGGGTGCGTTTCGTGCCCTGAACGTGTTCACCTTCCTTGCGATTCCTGCATTCATCTTTGCAGGTGACCTTATGGCTGCATCGGGAATTTCCGCAGCGGTTATGAGATTCGCAACATCTATCATCGGCAGACTCAGAGGTGCCGTAGGTGCGGTTACCATCGTAACCTGTATGCTCTTCGGAGCGATCACCGGTTCCTCCCTGGCTACCATCACAGGTATCGGCGGAATGATGCTTCCGGAGATGGAGAAGGCAGGTTATTCCAGAGAATATTCCACAGGTCTTATCAGTGCCTGCGGCTTCCTGGGAATCCTGATTCCACCCAGCATACCGGGAATCCTGTATGCTATGATGGCAGGTGAAAACCTGATGAAGGTTTGGCTCTGCACCATTATGCCGGGCATAATGCTCGGAATCGCATATATTGCAATTAACTATTTTACATACGGAAGAAAAGAGCAAAAGGCGAAGGTTACCCAGGGTCCGTTCCAGTTCGGACCGTACATCAAGAACATCGGAGTTCAGACCTGGAAATCCATGTCGGCTCTGCTGATGCCTATCATCATCTTCTACGGAATCTACGGCGGCATCTTCACCCCTACCGAAGCAGGCGCAGTTGCTGTAGCCTACGGTCTCCTGGTAGGGTGGGTAGTAAACCCTGTATTCCTGAAGAAGAAACCGGAGGCAAGCCTTGTAAAGCTTCTTTCGGACGGCGCCATTTCCTCGGCAACCATCGCAATGCTGAACACCTTCGCGACCATTGCCGGAATCATGATTACCCAGACGAGAATTCCTGCAATCCTTACGGAGGCAATGTTCTCGATTACACACAGCCAGACGGTGTTCCTGCTGATCCTGAACGTTCTGCTCATCATCGTGGGAATGTTCATGGAAACCAACTCCAGTATCCTGCTGCTGGGACCGATCCTGATCCCTATCGCAACATCCTTCGGAGTTGACCCGATTCACTTTGCGGGAATCATGCTCCTGAACCTGGAAATCGGTATGATCACGCCGCCGTTCGCAGCGAACCTCTTCGTAGGATGCAGAATCGGTAAGGTAACTATGGACAAGGTACTCCCAAGTATGCTGCCGTTCTTTGCCGCATGTATCATCGTACTGTTGATCACCACCTATGTACCGGGCGTTGCAACCTGGTTACCGAACCTGGTTGGATAGAAAGCACGCAAAAAAAGATTTGTCAAAGAAATGCAAAATTTCATAAAACCACTTGAAATTTCTGCGGACAGATTCTATAATGTATAAAAAGACGAACAAACCATTCTCCTCTTGAGGATGGTTTGTTTTCAAACATTACTATGCAAAAATGAATAAATGCGGCAAGGAATCACTTGATGGAATATGCGTTTTCGCAAGAAAGAGAGGTTGAACCATGGAACATACGCAAAAGACGAGAAAAGAACTGCTCCACAGCAATCTTGAGGAAATACTCGAGGCATCCTTTGACGGAATTATGGTAACGGACGGCGAAGGAATCTGTATTTTTGCCAACGAATCATATACCAGGGATACGGGAATATTGAACGAAGAAATTGTGGGACACAATGTGCGGGAACTTTTGAATCCAACATGGATGCGAACATCCATTGCTCTGGAGGTACTGGAAAAATGCGCCGCGGTTTCTATGGAGCATGACACCAAGAACGGTAAGCATATTCTTGTAACCGGAAATCCTATTTATGACGATAACGGCAAGATCACCAAGGTAATTATAAATACCCGAGACCTTTCGAACATCAACAACCTCAAGGTACAGCTGGACGAGGCTGAGGCCATGAAGGACCTGTATCTGGAGAGACTCGAATCCGAGGAAGGTGACAAGGGACCTTTCATGCTGGAGGCCGGCGGGACCGTAGTGGTGAACAAGAATATGAAGGACATCTATGAGGTCGCCAAGCGTGTGAGCAGCTACAACACCACCGTTCTCATTACCGGCGAGTCCGGAACCGGAAAGGAACTGGTGGCAAGGTATATCCACCAGTGCGATACGATTCGAAAGGATAAGCCATTCGTGGTAATCAACTGCGGCGCAATCCCCGCAAACTTGTTGGAATCGGAGCTATTCGGATACGAGGAAGGAACCTTTACCGGGGCGCTGAAGGGCGGCAAAAAGGGTCTGTTCGAGGAAGCAGAGGGGGGAGTACTGTTTCTGGACGAAATCGGAGAAATGGATCTGTCCCTGCAGGTAAAGCTTTTGCGGGCATTGGAAAGCAGAAAAATCATGCGTGTGGGTTCCTCTCGCGAAAAAGAAGTTAATATCCGTGTAGTTGCCGCAACGAATCGCGAGCTGGAAAAGGAGGTTCGGGAGGGTCGATTCAGAGACGACCTGTTCTATCGGCTCAACGTTGTTTCTCTCAAGGTTCCGCCACTTCGGGAACGTACGGACGAAATACTTCCCCTTGCCACCAAGTTTATCAATTCCTTTAATAAGCTGTACGGACAGAACAAGAAGCTGACCTACGATCTGGTGCAGGAGCTGGAGGAATACAAGTGGCCGGGCAATATAAGGGAGCTCAAGAATGTTATCGAAAATATGGTTGTTGTCAGTCCCAACGAATACCTTCACAGCAACGACTTGCCTTGGGGAATCGAGAAGCCGGAAAGGTTTGACGACCAGCCGACCCTGAAGGAGGCGGTGGAAGACTTCGAAAAAAGATTTTTGCAGCGGGCAAAGGAACGCTGGAAAACCACCGAGAAAATCGGAGAAATGCTTGATGTGAACCAATCCACAATTTCCAGGAAGCTGCGAAAGTACGACATTGAATAAAGAAAAATTGATGCAATGCAAAACTGCAAATCGTGAGAGATATAACAAACTAAAAAATGCATTAACGCATATATAAAAAACATAATTTCTGACACTCCGGAGAAAACGTTGAAATTTCAACGTTTTCTTTTTTGTTATAATGTTGGCACGCAAGTTGCAATAGGATATTGACAAGAAAATTCTTTTTAATCAAAAAAGTATATGTATATTGAGAAAGGAACTAAAATGAGAAACGTAGTAATCGTAGCTGCCGCAAGAACTCCAATCGGAACCATCGGCGGGCAGTTCAAAACCATTACATCCTTGGATCTTTCCATTCCGGTAATGCAGGGACTGGTTGAAAGAGCCGGCATCAACCCGGAGATCATCGACGACGTTATCTGGGGATGCAACTACCAGAGAACATACAAAGAAAATAACCTTGCAAGAGTAGCTCTGGTAAAGGCAGGGCTTCCGGTAACAGTTCCGGGAATCACCATCCACAGAAACTGCACATCCTCCATGTCCTCCATCCAGTTCGGATATTATCAGATCATGGCAGGAGAAGCCGACTGCATCATGGCAGGGGGCGCAGACAGCATGAGCACAGCACCGCACATGGTATTTGACGCAAGATACGGCAAAAAATACGGCCACATGGAAATGAGAGACTCCATGTGGGATTCCCTGACAAACCTCGGCGTAGGACCGGCCATGGGAATTACCGCAGAAAATGTAGCAGACGAATACAATGTTACCAGAGAGGAAATGGACGCATATTCCCTTCGCTCCCAGCAGAGAGCGGTAGCTGCCATCGACGCCGGAAAGTTCAAGGAAGAAATCATTCCGGTTACCGTACATGGCAAAAAAGGCGACGTCACTTACGATACAGACGAATATCCGAGAAGAGACGCCAGCCTCGAAAAGCTTGAAAAGCTGAAACCGACCTTCAAAGAAGACGGCAGAGTTACTGCGGGCAACGCTTCCGGCATGAATGACGCTTCCTCCGGCGTTATCCTTATGAGCGAAGAAAAGGCAAAGGAAGTAGGCGCACCGATTCTCGCAAGAATCGTATCCGTTGCAACCACAGGCGTAAGACCTGAGGTAATGGGTATCGGACCGATCAGCGCATCTCAGAAGGCGCTGAAGAAGGCGGGACTCACCATCGAAGACATCGACCTCTTCGAAATCAACGAAGCCTTCGCATCCCAGTGCATCGCTTGTGCAAAAACACTTAGAATAGATGAAGACAAGCTCAATGTTAACGGCAGCGGAATTTCCCTGGGACACCCGGTAGGAGCAACAGGCTCCAGACTGGTTGTAACCCTCCTGCACGAGCTCAAGAGACGTGGCGGCAAGTACGGACTGGCATCACTGTGCGCAGGCGGCGGCATGGGCACCACCGTAATTATCGAGATGATGTAGCAATTTGACGGAATATTGGGAGGATACAAAATATGAGTTGTTTAGTTAAGGAATGGCTTCCTGCAGAAAAGGTACAGGAAGAGTATAAGAGAAAGCTTGTTACCGCAGATGAGGCGGTGAAGGTTGTAAAGTCAGGGGATTACCTGCATTACGGTCTTTTTTGCGGAGTTGTGGTAGATTTGGATACGGCGCTGGCAAAGAGAGTAAACGAATTAGAAGATGTTACGATTTGCACGACAATGTGGAGTTATGCACAGCCACCGGCTGTACTTCAGGCTGACCCGAAGGCTGAGCATTTCCATTATGCAAGCAGCCACTTTACACCGGTTGAAAGAAAATGCAACAAGGCAGGCAACTGCTGGTTCCTGCCGGTTCAGTTCAGAGAAAATACGAAATTCTACGAGGAATGCAGACCGACCTTCGACGTCGCCATGCTCCAGGTTGCCCCTATGGATAAGTCCGGAAACTTTAACCTGGGACCCCAGGTTGCAGAATACTGGGGAATTCTCAGAAACTGCAAGAAGATTATCGTAGAAGTAAATGAAAATATGATCATAAACCACGGATTCGAGAATTTCATCAACATCAGTCAGGTAGACTATGTTGTGGAAGGATCCAATACACCGTTGCCGACCATCAATGCCAAGGAAGCAAACGAAGTAGAAAAACAGATGGCAGCACATATCGTAAAGCTCATCGAAAGCGGAAGCACCTTGCAGCTGGGAACCGGCGGATTCCCTAACTATGTTGGCAAGCTGATTGCAGAATCCGACATCGACGATTTGAGCGTTCACACCGAAATGTTCGTAGACGCTTATCTTCACCTGTTCAAGGCAGGCAAGCTGACGGGGAACAAGAGGATCAACAAGGGCAAGATGACCTACACCTTTGCCATGGGTTCCCAAGAACTCTACGACTGGATTAACGATAACCAGATGATGCAGGTAGGACCTGTTGAATATGTAAATGATGTAGATGTAATTTCTCAGAATGACAAGATGGTATCCGTAAACAGCTGTCTTCAGGTTGACCTCTTCGGACAGGTTAACTCCGAATCCGCAGGGCTGCAGCACATCGGCGGCACCGGCGGTCAGCTTGACTACGTTATGGGCGCATTCAAGTCAAATGGCGGCAAGAGCTTCCTCTGCCTGCCTTCCACGAGAACCCTGAAGGACGGTACGAGAGAATCTCTGATAAGAGCCACGCTTCCGGAGGGATCCATCGTTTCCACACCGAGAAGCGGAGTACATTACATCGTAACAGAATACGGCGCAGTAAACCTTAAGGGCAAGACCACCTGGGAAAGAGCAGAGCTTCTGGTTTCCATCGCTCATCCGGACTTCCGTGAGGAACTCATCGAGTCCGCAAAGAAGATGGGCATCTGGAGAGGATGCAGCACAGTCGTAAAATAGGACATCCCAATATAATCGTATAATGATA
>CAVHEY010000095.1:0-6066 GCA_963635155.1 Bacteroides stercoris | reverse complement strand
TTCCAAAATTCACACTTTGTTCACGCCATCATCATACATCAATTCGACATGATTGTAAAGTGCTTTTTTATTTTTCTTTTCAAAAGCTTGCCGGGGAAGCTTGCTCAGACCGGCTTGTTCGGCTCATTCGGGCTTGTTCGACATTTTGCCAACAATTTTTTTAAGCTCCAAAAAAGGAGCGATTGCTCGCTCCTTTTCACAAAGCCGCATTGCAGCTTTTCTTTTAAATTATTCTTCGTCTTCCTCTTCGGCTTCGTCTGCTTCTTCGTAAGCGTCTGCTTCTGCCACAGGTTCTTCAAGAGTCTGCTTGATGCTGAGGCTGATTCTCTTTCTTTCGGTGTCGATGTCGAGAATCTTCGCTTCCACAGTCTGTCCCAAAGTAAGTTCCTCCGCGACATCGTTTACTCTCTTGTGAGCAACCTCGGAAATATGTACAAGTCCGTCAAGACCCGGCTCAAGTTCAACGAAAGCGCCGTATTCTTTGATCTGTACAACCTTGCCGGTTACGATTTCTCCAATCTGATACTTCTCGTTGATTACAGACCATGGCTCCGGTGTTGTCTGTTTCAGTCCGAGGGAAATCTTGCCCTTTTCTTCGTTCATGGACAAAACCTTAACCTTAACTCTGTCGCCGATCTGAAGAACTTCCTGCGGGTGTTTGAGCTTACCCCAAGAAATTTCGGAAATGTGAAGAAGTCCGTCGATTCCGCCAAGGTCTACGAATGCGCCGTAGTCGGTAAATCTCATCACGGTTCCCTCAACAACATCGCCTACGTTAAGGCTGTTCCAAAGAGCCTCCACCTGTTTTCTCTTTTCTTCTTCCAAAATAACCTTGCGGGAGAATACGGTTCTGCCTCTCTTCAGGTCAACCTTCGTTACCTTTACGTCTAAGTCCTTGCCGATGAACTCGTCCGCATTTTCAACATATCTGTCCGAAAGCTGGGAAAGCGGAATAAATCCCGAAACTTCCTTGTAAGTTGCGATAACACCGCCCCTTACCTGTCTGATAACTTTAACGGTAATCGTCTCCTTGTTTTCGAAAGCTTCATTGACTTCGTTCCAGTGTGCGGTAACTTCCAGCTTCTTCTTGGAAAGTGTAATGACGCCTTCACCGTCGTCAGTCTTAACTACTTTCGCTTGGATTTCATCGCCAACCTTGAATAAGTCAGTTAACGTCTGGTCTCCTTCCAATGTTACTTCTTCTCTCGGAATAATTCCGTCTTTTTTACAACCCATGTCAACGATGACTCCATTTTCAGTAACCTGATGTACCGTTCCGTCAACAACTTCGTTGAGTCTTGGAAGTCTCATAGCTCCGTCTAAATCATATGCTTCGTTAGCAAGCAGTTCTTCCATACTCATTTCTTTTTTTTCCATCATGGTAGCAATAACCTCCTTAATTACGCATTCGGGCGTCGAAGCGCCCGCCGCAATGCCTATTTTATCATATCCTGCAAGCTCGCGCAACGGCAAATCTTCGATTTTTTCGGCAAAAAAAGTTTTTTTGCACTTTTTTTCTGAAATTTCAAATAATTTTCGCGTGTTGGAGCTTTCTCTGCCGCCGATGATGAGCATGGCGTCGCAGATTTCCGCAAGCTCCGCGCAGCTTTTCTGGCGCAGGGCGGTGGCGCTGCAGATCGTGTTGTTTACTTCCGCCTGTATCGCGTTTTCCTTCAGGGCGTCGATGACGGCGTCCAAAAGCTCTTTTTTTATGGTGGTCTGTGCGACCAAAAATAAATTTTTCTTCCCGCAGTTTTTCAAAGCTTCCCGGGCTTCTTCCGGGGAATTTACGATAATGGCGCTGTTTTCGCACCAGCCGTTTATTCCTTTTACCTCCGGGTGGGCGCTGTCTCCTACGATTACCACCTGTTTCCCCGCTTCGTATGCGTTCTCCGCAAGCTGCTGTATCTTTTTTACGAAGGGGCAGGTTGCGTCCACAACCTTGCAGCCGGTTTTCGCCGCCTCCTCAAAAAACCTTTTCGTCTCTCCGTGGGACCTGACGATTATCACATCTTCCGCCCCCACACTACCTAAATCGTCAAGTATGCCCACTCCTTTTTCCCGTAGCCCGTCTGTCACTGTTTTATTGTGAATCAGCGGTCCCCAGGTATAGATTCTGCCCGCCGCAGGGGAGTTCTTTTTCCCTGCGATTTCCGCTTCCGTCTTTTCGATTGCCTGTTTTACCCCAAAGCAAAATCCCGAATGGGAAGCCGTTAAAATTTCTTTTGCCATTGTTTTGCCACTATTCCTTTGTTTGCCCGAATTTTTTCAGGCTTTCAAGATATCGCTTAAAAGAGGCTTCGGAGCCGTTTTCCGTTGGATTATAGTATTTTACGCCTTCTCTGTACAGATTGTCCGGCAAATACTGCTGCTTCACGTACCCGCCGAAGGAATGGGGATATTTGTAGCCGCCGCCGTATCCCAGCTTTGAGGCGCCCTTGTAGTGACTATCCTTCAGGTGCGCCGGAACATCGTCGATTTTTTTTGTTTTCAGGTCATTGGTTGCCGATTCCAGCGCCATATACGCCGCGTTGGATTTTGGGGAGGACGCCAGCAAGACAACGGCTTGGGCGAGGTTGATTCTCGCCTCCGGAAGTCCCACCATGTCTGCCGCCTGCACGCAGGCTGTCACAATGGAAATCGCCGAGGGGTACGCCATACCCACGTCCTCGCTTGCCATTACCAGAAGCCTCCTGCCGATCATTCTTATGTCGGCGCCTCCGTCAAGAAGCCTTGCGAGGTAATGAACCGCCGCGTCGGGATCGCTGCCCCGCACGGATTTTTGAAGGGCGCTGAGGAGATTGTATCGGTCGTCTTCCTTGTCGTAAAAGCCTATTTTTCGCTGCATCGCCTCCGATACGATGGAGCTGTCTATTTTCTGTCCCGAAGACAGGTTGTCCACGATAAAGCCAAGGGTATCCAGCGCCACCCGGGCGTCCCCGTTTGCCATTTCTGCCAAGATACGGATTGCTTCCGGCTCGCAGGCGATGTTGAGATTTCCAAAGCCCCGTTCCTTATCCTCAAGCCCCCGTTTCATGATCGTAACAAGGTTCTCCGGAGTCAGTCGCCTGAACTCGTACATGTTCCGCACCCTGCTGATGACGGCGTTGTTGATGGAAAAATAGGGGTTTTCCGTGGTGCTTCCGATAAACTTGATTACGCCCTCTTCCAGCGCCTTCAGCAGGCTGTCCTGCTGGAGCTTATTCCAGCGATGAACCTCGTCCACATAAAGATAGGTCGTTTTCTTTTCCAGCCCGTAAAAGGAAAGCTTCGCCTTTTCCAGCAGCTCCTTCAGCTCCTTCGTGCCCGTAACCGAGGCGTTAAGTTCATAAAATTCCCCGTCCATCTCCCTTGCGATTATCCTTGCCAGGGTGGTTTTTCCGGTTCCCGAGGGTCCGAAAAAAATCGCCGAGTCAAAGGTCTTGTTCTTGATTGCATTATAAAAGAGGGAGCCTTCGTACATAAAATGCTCCTGTCCCACAAAATTTTCAAGGCTGTCCGGTCTCATTCGGGTTGAAAGAGGTATCATCTTCGTTTCGTCTCCTTATCCAATTGTCAAATCTATCCCAGTGAAGTTATAAAAACGTCTTCCACATCTTTTTCTTTGCTTTCTTCCAGCGCTTTCAGGGCGTCTTCCCTATCGTCAATCACGGGAGTAATCACCTTGAAAACGTCGTCCGCTTCGACGATTTTGGTCTCGATTCCTTTGAGGCGCAGAGCTTCCGCAAGCTTCTCCGCGGCGTCCTTGGTGGAAAAAGCCCCAAACTGGAGCGCATATCCCTCCTCCGGCATTTCCGCCTGCCCTGTGTCCGCCGCCGTCGCCGTTTTTTCCAGTTCTGCGGGACTTTCATCAGCATTATACCCTATCATCGGTCCGATTACAAATCTTGCGGTCAAAAAACCCAAAACAATCGCCAGCACTATTATACCAGCAAACAGTCCGATTTTCACCCTTGAATTTTCGGATTTGGCTTTCCTTCTCCTGATTTTTCTTCTCCCTTTCTTGCCGGTCATCTTCCCACCTCCAAATATGATAGTACATTATATTAAAAAAAGGCGTGATGATTCGCCTTATTTTATCCCGCACACCCGTATTTCCCGTTTGAGATTTTCGATGAAGCCCAGCATACGCTCCGTTTTCAAATCGCCGCACGCGGTGATGTTTTTTAAAGCGTCCAGATACAGTTTTCCGTCCGGGGTGGTATATCTTTTCATTTCTCCGATAAAGCAGCTTATCACCCTCTCGGCTTTCTGCTCCTGCCCTGCGGGTATGTAGGTAATCCGATATTCCTGTTTTTTCTCGTCGGCGTAAACCGTGTCCGGGGACAGAATATACTCCTCCGGAAAGAAAAGATGATCCTTGAGTTTTTCTGTCATGACCAAAACCCCTTCGATTACGGTAAGGGTCTCTGCGGCGTTCATTTCCCCAAAGGCGCTGAGTTTTCGGTAGCCTTCCGTATGATATATGCCCTTCAACATTCGCTTGCTTTTGATCACCGAAAGGGGCAAAATCTCACCGCATATTCCGTACTTTAACTTTTCCGCCTTGTTGGCGTACAGCTGTTTTTTATTTTTCATGTCTATGTAAGCCCTGCTCATTCGTAATTCTTCTCCTTTCCTTCTCCTCCTCCGCATACCAGACACGGAGTATAGCCCTTAGCCTCTGCGTCTTCCTTTTCCATTTCGATTTTGTATTCCTCTCCGTTGTAATTTTTCGTGGCGTACCGGCACTCTGCGGTATGAAATCGCCTGCCGTATTTCGGAAAGATAACCACCGGAACGGATTTTTCGTTTTTTTGAAACTCCGCCGCGGGCAGAGGCTTTGCATCTTCCGATTTTCCGGTAAACGCCCGCGCCCGCAGCTGCTGAGTAAACGATATTTTTCCCTTTATTCCTATGGGATTTTTCACGTTAAACTCGGATTCTGTCCTAAGCTCCAGAAGCTCGTCGATTCCGCCTGCCGTTACATTTGTTCTGAGCCTGTGTTTATCCGCAAGAGACGCCAGATCTGCAAAAGCCGTGATTTTGGCGGTTTCCGTTCCTGCGCTGAGCATATGCATTCGCCTTGCGCTCTGAAAGCCGATATTTTCACATTCGGCGATGATGTTGATAATCAAAGCGATGGCGACAATGCAAAGGATAAACACCGGCATACTTATGGCGGCTTCCACGATATAGCTGCCCTTTTTAGAGTTTTTCGCATTTTTAAAATTTTTAATATTTTTCGTCAAATTCATGCTTTCTCCCGTTTATCTCCATGGAATATTTAATCCCCGTATGATAGTCGCAAATCAGAAAATACTCACAGTATAAATATTTCATGTTGATCTGAATTATGTCCAGTATTCGGAGTTTTTTTGTTTCCTGAGGCAGCGCCGCCACCAATATTTTAAGATATTCTTCATAGGTTTTTCCTTCGATTTTTTGAGGTCGGATATAGTTTTTCGTTTCACGGGTCTGCCTGCTCTCGGAAACCCGATTTCCCTCGGCGTCGAAGCCATATTCCTTTGCTAAAATGTTTTCCAGAGAAGTTGCCCAGTTTTCATCTTTTTTGATCAGCGGCACTTCCTTTCCGGCATACAGAAGTTTTAGATCATTCACGGCCTCCATATAAGCCCAGCCCTCCATTATGAGCGCCTGGGTGATTACCGGGGCCTGCGGCATGATTAATGCGGCAGCAGCCTGCACTGCGTTTCTCTTTTCGCTGCAAGAATAAAGATAGGTCAGGTTAAGGGCGTTTCTGAGTAGGGTAAGCTGGGTTTTGACCTTTTTCCGAGCCGCCTTATCCGAAAGTTTTCCGGTAAGGATATATTCGATTTCATTGTTGAAATAGGTTTCTCCCAGTCCCCGCTCATTTAGGCAGTCCTTAAAAAAGCGAAAAATATAAATGTCCTCGGCGGCGTCGTCTATGACGCTGCTCGCTGTTTTGTCCTCTTTTATTTTGTCGGCAAGAGCCAAAATTCCTACTGCTTTTCCTTTTCCGCCGGAGGGGAGAGCCTTGATTATCCTTTGATTTTTTATGTATCTGTCGGAACTTTCTGCGGTATCTTCATCCCCTGCGCCCCC
>CAVHEY010000094.1:0-6148 GCA_963635155.1 Bacteroides stercoris | reverse complement strand
ACCCGCTTCTTGTCATAATCAATGGAAATAATCTTGACCTTCACCGTGTCCCCCACGGAAACCACATCCATGGGGTGCTTTACATACTTATCGCTTAATTGCGATATATGCACAAGCCCGTCGTTTTTCACGCCGATGTCCACGAAAGCACCGAAATCCACCACATTTCGCACGGTTCCGGTCATCTCCATGTCGATTTTCAAATCCTCAAACTGCTTTACATCGTTTCTGAAAACCACAGGCGGCGCGTCCTCACGAGGATCCCTTGCAGGCTTCTTCATTTCCTCGATGATATCCCCAAGGGTCATTTCGCCGATTCCCAGATCCCCTGCCATGGCGCTCATGCTCTTTGCAAGGGACTGTGCCGGATAAGCCTTTTTGATCTTCTTTTCCATGTCCTTATCGCCCCCTGCCCGGATAGCTTCAGGCTCTACCCCCAGCTTTTCCATCATTGCCCGGGCTACGGCATAGGATTCCGGATGCACGGAGGTTGCGTCCAGGGGATTTTCTCCGTCCGAAATCCGCAGAAATCCCGCGCACTGGTTAAAGGCTTTTTCTCCCAGCTTCGGGACCTTCATCAGCTGCTTTCTATCGGAAAACTTGCCGTTTTCTTCCCTGTATTTTACAATATTCTTGGCAATTCCCATGTTTACCCCGGCGATATAGGAAAGCAGGGAAGGAGAAGCGGTGTTCAGATCCACTCCCACTCGGTTTACGCAGTCCTCCACCACATTCGTAAGGGCACCTTCCAGAAGCTTCTGGTTGATATCGTGCTGATATTGACCCACGCCAATGCTCTTGGGGTCGATTTTTACAAGCTCCGCCAGCGGGTCTTGCAGCCTTCTGCCCAGGGACATTGCCCCTCTCGTGGTCACATCAAGGTCGGGATATTCCTCGGTTGCCAGCTTTGACGCGGAGTAAACCGATGCTCCCGCCTCGTTTACAATGGTATATTGAATGTCATATTCGTTTTTTCTCAGAAAATCGGCAACCACCTCTTCGGTTTCTCTGGAAGCCGTTCCGTTTCCGATTACGATGATATCCGTGTGGAATTTGTCGATGATCTTTTTCAGCACAGCCTCGGTTCCCGCTATATCATTTTTCGGCTGGGTGGGATAAATGGTGGTATAGGCCTTCAGCTTTCCCGTTTCGTCAAGCACAGCCACCTTGCAGCCGGTTCTGTAGCCCGGGTCGATGGCGATGACCTTCTTCCCCCGAACCGGAGGGGTCATCAGGAGATTTTCCGTGTTCTTGGCAAAAATCTTCACCGCCTCGGTTTCCGCCCTCTCCGTCAAAAGATTTCGCATCTCCCTCTCGATGGAAGGTGCCATGAGCCGCTTGTAAGCGTCTGCGATGGTGTCCCTCATCAGCCCGTAGAAAATCGACTTCTCGTTTTTCAGCACGGATTTTCCGATCACCTCATGCATAAGCTCCGAATCCACGGAAATCTTCACCTTTAGCTTCTTTTCCTTTTCGCCCCGGTTAATTGCCAGCACCCTGTGGTTCGGGATTTTTGCCAGCGCCTCCGCGTGGTCGTAGTACATCTCGTAAACCGTCTTTTCCTCCGGGTCTGTGGCTTCCGTCAAAACCGTCGCCGAAGCGAAGGTCTTTTCTCTGACATCCTTGGTGATTTCCGGATCGTCGGCTATCATCTCGGCAATAATGTCACAGGCTCCCGCCAGGGCCTCCGCCGGGGTGTTTACTTCCTTTTCCGGGTTGATGAAAGGCTCCGCCGCTTCCTCCGGGGTTCCCTCTGTTTTAAGCTGGGCGAAGATGATCATGGCAAGAGGCTCCAGCCCTCTTTCCTTCGCCTTTGAAGCCCGGGTGGCTTTTTTCTGCTTGAAAGGCTTGTAAAGGTCTTCCACCCTCTGCAAAACCTCCGCTTTTCCGATTTCCGCTTTGAGTTCATCGGTAAGCTTGCCCTGCTCCTCGATCAGGCGAATGACCTCTTCCTTTCTTTCTTCCAGATTTCTCAGGTATTTCAGCCTTTCGTCAAGGTCCCGAAGCACCACGTCGCTTAAGCCCCCGGTAACCTCTTTCCTGTATCTTGCAATGAAAGGAATCGTGTTTCCCTCGTCGATCAGTTCCACGGTATGTTCCACCTGAGCCGTCTTGATCTTAAATTCCGCCGCTAACTTTGCAATAATGTCCATTTATTCACTTTCCTTCCATTTTAGCTTTTCGTTTATAAAGTAATCGATATCGCCGTCCATGACCCCGTTCACATTTGCCGTTTCCGCCCCGGTTCTGTGGTCTTTTACCATGGTATAAGGCTGGAAAACATAGGAACGGATCTGGGCACCCCAGGTTCCCATGGAATAATCGCCTTTCAGTTCCCGCAAATTTTCCTTGTGTTCCTGCTCCGCCAGCTCCGTCAGCTTTGCCTTCAGGATCTTCATTGCCATCTCCTTGTTCTGGTGCTGGCTCCGCTCGTTCTGACAGGTTACGACTATGTTCGTAGGCAGGTGGGTGATGCGGATCGCCGAGTCGGTCTTGTTGACATGCTGCCCTCCTGCGCCGCTGCTTCGGTAGGTGTCTATCCGCAAATCCTCCGGGTCGATCTCAACGGTAATTTCGTCGTCGATTTCCGGGGTAACCTCCAGCATGGCAAAAGAGGTCTGTCGCTTTCCCGCCGCGTTAAAGGGAGAAATCCGCACAAGCCTATGCACGCCTTTTTCATTTTTCAGATAGCCATAAGCGTTTTCGCCCTCCACAAGCAGGGTGGCGCTCTTGATTCCGGCTTCCGTGTCGTCCTGCAAATCCAGCATTTTCACGGTGTAGCCTTTCTTGTCGCACCATCTGGTATACATTCTCAGCAACATCTGGGCCCAGTCCATGGCATCTACCCCGCCGGTTCCCGCATGAATGGACAAAATCGCCCCGCAGTGGTCGTACTTTCCCGTGAGAAGGGTCTTAAGCCGGAGTTCTTCCAGTTCTTCCTGCAGGGACTCAAAATCCCCCTTGATGCTCTCCGCGGTTTCCCCCAGGGTTTCGGAATCCGCTCCGGCAGCTTCTTCCATCTCGGTAATTTCAATCATTTCTTCGATATCCTCGAGAGCCTTTTCCAATTTTTCGTAGTTTTCCACGGTCTGCTCCATGGACTTCTTTTCTTTCATCACCTTCTGGGCATATTCAAGTTTATCCCAAAAATCCGGCTGCTCGATCTCCCGATTCGTTCTTTCCAGTTCTTCTCTCAGCCCGGCAAGGTCAAAGAGAGTCACCGACTTCAATCAGCGTTTCCCGTAGCTTCGGGATCGCCGTTTTGATACCGTCAAGTTGTATCATCATCTCACTCCTTTTCTTAAAATCATATGCTTAAATTTCTGTATTTACATTTCCCGGGGGGGTCATCGTTCCGCATAACGCCCCAGGGCCTAATGCCCTAAGCAGATTTGCTTACTTGCCTAAATACCTGCGAAGATACAGCAAATCATAAAGCGGCACATTTGTCATCCAGTCCTGCTGCCTAAAATCCGACATGGAGCTTCTCGCCGCAAAGCCCGGCTTATATTTATCCCAGAAAGCCCGCAGACTCTTTGCTTTCAGGTTTTCCTCCGCCTTTACCTCAAGAGGTATCACATCGGTTTCACCTTGTAGCAGGAAGTCGATTTCGCCTCTTGAATTTGGCGTTGAATAGTAATATGCCGTCACCCCCAGCTCCGATACAAGCTGCTGCAAGACATACTGCTCCGTAAGGGCTCCCTTGAACTCCGTAAAAATACGGCTTCCGTCCAAAATTACCTTTTCGCTCAAATCTCCCATGGCCGCCAAAAGCCCCACATCAAGCAGAAACATTTTGAAAGTATCAAGCTCCATGTATGCTTTCAGGGGAAGCCGGGGTTTCGATACCCTGTGTACCTTGTGGATCAGCCCACAATCCAGCAGCCATTGAATCGCAAGTTCAAAATCCTTTGCCCGCGCGCCCTCTCTGACCTGACCGTAAATGTATTTTCGGTTTTCCTTTGCAAGCTGCCCCGGAATGGAGTTCCAAACCAGATTCAGCCTCGGTATCAAGTTCGTCTGGGCGTGTTTGGAAAAGTCTTGCTGATAATAGTTCAAAAGGTTTTTCTGAATTTCTCTCACCTTTTGATAATTTTTCTTCTCTATAAATGCCAACACCGCTTCCGGCATACCGCCGACAAAATAATATTCCCGCAGGCGCTCGATATACTTCGATTTAAATACGCCTATCAGTTCAATCTCATCCTCTTGCAGCAGCTTTGCGAAACGCTCCTCCCCCAAAGCCTCCAAAAATTCGGTGTAAGTGAGAGGATATAAGTCCATAAAATCGACTTTTCCGACCGGGAATGAAGTCCCCTGATGGATCGCAACCCCCAGAAGGGAGCCCGCCGCCACAATGGTATATTGCGGCGCGTTTTCACAGAAATATTTTAATGAGGTCAGCGCCTTCGGAGCTTCCTGTATCTCGTCAAAAATCAAAAGAGTATCTTCTGCCTGTATGTCAACTCCTGTTTCCGCACTAAGTCCCAAAATCAATCGCTCAATGTCAAAATCCATCTCGAAGAGTTTTTTGGCCCTGTCGTTATTATCAAAGTTGATGTATGCGGTTTTTTCAAACTGGGTTTTGCCAAACTCTTTCATAAGCCATGTTTTGCCTACTTGTCTGGCACCCCGAATGATCATGGGCTTCCGCCCCTCTGAATCTTTCCACTGCTTAAGTTTTTCTATCGCATGTCGATTCATTCCATCACTCCCGTCTTTTTATTGAAATCCTCATCCCCAGTATACCCACTTTTCACGACCTTGTCAACATTTTTAAGGACATAAAATCGTAGCGCCCATACACTTTTAAGGACATAAAATGCGTCTTCCCTTTCTACTTCTTTTCCATGCGCTCTATCAATTCATACATGCCATATAGCGGCCCCTGCGCAAGGCTTCCTTCTGACTCATCCACGCCGGTCATAAAGCGCATTGCTTCGTCCTGCAGAAAAGGCATTACCCTAATTTCTCCGCGCGCACCCAGTACAAGGCACAACATGGCTTTCATACATTCACTGCGTACATTCTGATATTCACTCAAAATCCAATCACAGCAGTCGGTCTTTGCATGCAAAAAGAAATACAGGGCATTTTCAATAAATATATCCTGTGTGCTGCGCAAGGTTCTCTCTTTGACAAGTTCCAGCAGTTTCTCTTCGTTTTCCAATATTCTTTTTCTTAGCTCTATGCGATTATGCATAGCCATCGGCGTCCTCATCAGCTTAAAAAACTCGTCTGCTGTTTTCGCATCTTCCATATTTTTAGAAGTAGCTTTATCTTCTTCAGACTGCACGAAAAGTTCCGCGCTCGTCTCCTCCACGGCATCTTGAAATGCAGGAACTTTGTAGTGTAAATACTCTATTCCGGCATCCGATGAGGGATCCAACTCATAAAACTCCACAAAATCCTTTGCGCTTTTCAATAGGCTTTTCTTGCCGCTCTCACTCATTTTTGCCGGTTCTAAAAAGCCATACTCTTCTTTGAGCCTTTCAAATATTTCAAATACCGCCGGACATACTTCCGCACTTTTGACCAATTCAAGCAAAGACCCCATGCGCCCCGGTTGATCTGTGTAGGGGTATTCCCTACAAGCCCGTGGTCTGCAATTATCCAAAATGCAATTCCCGTTTGCCTCTAAAAACACGCAGGTATCTCCGCAAACAATATAGGCCTCGCTTTCCGGATCCTTTTTAAGAAACATGCTAATCATAAGTTCCTTTGTCATTCCCAGTTTTTTTGCATCCCGTTCCAAATCCTTTTCCGGTATTTGAATTTCATATTCCCGACAACAGTTCCGGCATTTCGTACAATCATATTGCGAAAAAATTTCCTCATGCAATCTTTTGAATTGCTTATCAAGCTCCTTTTCATCCGCATGCAATTTTAAGAACCTCCGAAACAGTAAATTTTCTTCGGCTCGCTTTTCTGCTTCTTTTCTTACCTCTTTAAAGTCGATCATTTTTCTTTTCCTCTCAAAAAAATAGCACCACGTTGTTACTTCTATTATAATACCGTGGCGCCTGTTTGCCAATCTTCAAATTTCTGTCCTATTTCCGCATTCTCGATATTCGCCCCATTACGATTCTCTTGCAGCACAGTGCTACAATTATCCATAGGGCGGCGCAAATCGCCTCGCCGGCGCCTG
>CAVHEY010000093.1:0-6206 GCA_963635155.1 Bacteroides stercoris | reverse complement strand
GACGCGGTTCGCCCTGTATGACGAGCTTCGATGCTACGGAATATTGTGATAAAAAGGGATTTGTGTAAAAAAGAATAAAAAATGAAATGGTTTGGGCAGAGCTATAAGCCGGGTTCTGTATTAAACGATCATCTATCTCGACCTGCCATTGCTGACAGGCTCCAGCGACCTACCTTCCGGGAGGCGACGGGCAGCCGCCATTCTTCCCTATTTGGTCTTGCTCCAGATGGGGTTTACACGGCCGGCATATCTCTATGCCGCCGGTGAGCTCTTACCTCACCATTTCAACCTTGCCACAGCCTAACTGTTTCGGCGGTATGTTTCTGTTGCACTTTCCCTATAGTTACCTACGCCGGACGTTATCCGGCATCCTTGCCCTGCGGAGCCCGGACTTTCCTCATACGCCGGTAACGGCGCACGCGATCGTCTGCTCTACCCAAAATGAATAAACTGTCTATAGAAATATATCGACTATCTCTATTTTATTTGATTAGTAAAACGCGCCGATAAAGGTGATGCTGTATGTAACAACCACCGCCGCAATCAAGAGAATCACGGCGACCTGAACGATTCGTCTCTTTGTCTTATCTTTCATATTTTCTTTCCTTGCTATATCGCCGCGAACGGGTTAATGTCCGCGCGAGATTGAATGATATCTAAATTATAGAATTTGTCAAGCTTTGCGCGCATATTTTCGCAGAAAATATACTCGGTTCCGTAATGCCCGCAGTCCAGCACGTTCATTCCCAAATCTCTGGCATGCTGCGCCGTGTGGTATTTTACGTCCCCCGTTACAAAGATGTCGCAGCCTGCGGCGACAGCGGTATCAAGGTACTCAGACCCTGCGCCGGTACACCAGCCGACCTTTAGAATTTCATCATCGGGAATACCCGCAAAATTGAAAAAGTTCTTTTCGATTTTAAGCGCGTTGGAAGCGTGCTTAATAAAATCGAGACAGGTCATCGGTTGCGGCAGGGTTCCTACCCTGCAAATTGCACTTTCGTCTCCCGGCATCGGGCTTATATCCTCGATGCCAAGGATCCTGCCCAGATAATCATTGTTTCCGCCGATACACTTGTCAAAGGGCGTGTGGGAGGAATAGATGCTGATTCCCCTGCGAATGAGCTTCACTATATGATTTCCGATAATGTCGTTACTGTCAACTCTTTTGAGTTCCCCGAATATCAGCGGGTGGTGGGTAAGAATCATGTCTGCACCGCAGCCGATAGCCTCGTCAATCACCCTTTCGTTGATCTCCAGAGCAATCAATACCTTTGAAATTTCGTTGTTTCCCGCCCTTATCTGAAGTCCTGAATTGTCCCAGGGTTCTTGCAGGCTAAGGGGAGCGATGTTTTCCACTTCTCTGACAAAATCATCAATTCTCATCTCCTGCCCTCCTCAAAAGATAATCGATATATTCCACTCTGTACGCCTGATGCCTTATTTCAAGGAGCGTTGTGTGATTTCCCTTTCGCAGATTGGAAAGAATATCCGCTTCGCGCTTTCGCTTTACACTGAGATATTCGGAAAGCAGCGGGTCGTGATAGTCGATCAGCGAGTGGGGAAATTCGTATTCGATGTCGTCTCCGTTCATCTGCCTTGTAATGGCAATCTCTTTGGGAATTGCCGTGATAATTTCGCAGATGAACCTACCCTCTCGCACAAGAACCTCGTTTGTTATGCTGAAGCCGTTGTCAAAGAGCCAAAAACGGAGCTTTCCCACGTCTTTTCGGGGCTGCAAAATGAGCTTTCGCAGGGAAAGAGTCTTTTTCAGGTCTTTTCCGAGAATTTCCGTCATCAAAATTCCGCCCATTCCGGCGATTACTACCGCGTCTGCTTCTCCCTCTTCGAGAACCTCGATTCCGGAGCCAAGGCGTAAATCAAAGGCTTCCCCCGGATAATAGGCTTCGCAATTTTCCCGCGCCTTTGAAAGGGAGCCGGCGCTGATATCCGTCATAATGACCTTGGGGCAGATTTTGTTTTCCCAGAGGTAGATAGGCAGAAAGCCATGATCGGTTCCGATATCCGCCATGGTTTCTCCCGCCGTTATCTGCTGCGCAATTTTTTCTAGCCTTGGACTTAATTTTATCATCAAAACTTCCCCGCGTTATTCCAAATAATCCTTTAATTTTTTGCTTCTGCTCGGGTGGCGAAGCTTTCTCAGCGCCTTCGCTTCTATCTGGCGAATACGTTCGCGAGTGACCTCAAATTCCTTTCCGACTTCTTCCAGAGTCCTTGCTCTGCCGTCTTCCAGTCCGAATCTGAGTTTGAGAACCTTTTGTTCTCTTTCCGTCAAGGTGTCCAGCACCTCAAGAAGCTGCTCCTTCAGCATGGAAAATGCCGCAGCCTCTGCCGGCGCCGGCACGTCCTCGTCCGGAATAAAATCTCCCAGATGGCTGTCTTCTTCTTCGCCGATAGGAGTTTCCAGCGAAACCGGCTCCTGCGCGATCTTTTGAATTTCTCTTACCTTGTCTACCGGAAGGCCCATTTCCTGGGCTATTTCTTCCGGGGTCGGTTCCCGCCCGTAGGTTTGAAGGAGCTGCCTTGAAACCCGAATCAGCTTGTTTATTGTTTCAACCATGTGCACAGGAATACGAATCGTCCTCGCCTGGTCTGCAATGGAACGGGTGATCGCCTGACGAATCCACCATGTCGCGTAGGTGGAAAATTTATATCCCTTGGTATAATCGAATTTATCCACCGCCTTGATGAGTCCGAGGTTTCCCTCTTGGATAAGGTCAAGGAACAGCATTCCCCTGCCCACATATCTTTTCGCGATGCTTACCACCAGTCTTAGGTTGGCTTCGCAAAGCCGCTTCTTTGCCTCTTCGTCGCCGGTTTCCATGCGTTTTGCAAGCTGGATTTCCTCATCTGCGGTAAGCAGCGGAACTTTTCCGATTTCTTTGAGATACATTCTCACCGGATCGTCAACCGCGATACCCTTAGGAATACTGGCTTCAAGGTCGATTTCCGCCGTGTCTGCAATGATAATGTCCGGGTCCTCTGTCAAATCTTCTTCGATCATGATGTCAAAATCATCGGGGTCAGATTCTGATACGATTTCGATACCCTTTGACATGAGTAGTTCATACATATCGTCCATCTGGTTCTTGTCAAAATCGGCGGATTCCAGCACATCGGCAATCGTAGTGTAGGTGAGTCTGTTCTTTGAAGCCTTGCCCTTATCCATCAGTTCTTTGACAAGACTCTGCTTCTTTTCTTCAGAAAACTCTTCTTTCCCTTCCTCGTCTGCCATGCTCTCCTCCATGTCAACCTCCGGATTTTTTGAAAGCTTCTTTCCGATAAATTCATTTTTGTCTTCTTTTGCCATTAAATTCTTCCCCCGTATGTTTTGATTTTTGCCTGAACTTCCATGAGTTCTTCCGTTAATTCTTTTATTGATTCCACGCCTGCGTCCTCATCAGCCAAAGATAATCGGTCGATAAGCTGCTTTTCCTTTGTGAGGAGTTTGTCCAATTTCCATTTTTGGATACATTCTGCAAAGACTCTATCCTCGTTGCCGGCGATAATGATTTTGTCAAGCTCCCCGGTCAGCCTTTGGCTTTCCTCCGGATCCAATCGGTCCATAATCTCCCCGCTGTCGAAGTCCTCGTTCAGCCCGTAAAGCTCGAACATGATGTTCAGCACCTTTCGGGCTTCGGGGCTTTCCATAATCTCCTGTTTGTCCAAAAGTTCCTCGACAAAAACGGGACTCATCAGCATCGCTTTGATGAGGGTAAGCTCCAGCTGGGAAATCTCGGCTTGTTCAGGCGACCTGTCCGTCTCCCTGGAATGAAAGGTTTTCTTTTCCTCTGTATTATTATTGCCTAAGATTTCCATTCTTATCGCACCCTCGGCAATTTTTAGCTCGTTTGCGAGTTTTTTGATATAAATATCCGCCTCTATCGGGCTTAAAGACCGTAAGACTTCGGCGGCTTTTTTCATAAAATCGATTTTCCCCTCCTCGGTTGCGAGGTTGAGATTCTGTTTCAGGGCGTCCAGCTTATAGTCAATCATCGGAAGCGCTTTTTCGGTAAGGGCGAGGAACGCCTCTCTGCCGTGCTGTTTGATAAATTCGTCCGGGTCCTTGCCGTCGGTAACGTGAAGCACCCTGACCCGACAGTCCTGCCCTCCCAGCACGTCTATTCCCCGAAGCGCCGCCTTTCTGCCTGCCTGATCGGCGTCGTAAGAAAGTATGACGTTTCGCGTGTATCTTTTGATCAGCCGCGCCTGATTGTCCGTCAGCGCCGTTCCAAGGGAAGCGATAGCGTTATGCACCCCCGCCTGATAAAGGGAAATGACGTCCATATAGCCCTCTACCATGATCGCGCTGTTCTGTTTTGCGATATCCTGCTTGCAGATGTTCAGGGCGTATAAATTATTCTTTTTTTGGAAAACCCGGTTTTCCGGTGAATTAAGATACTTGGGCTGAGCGTCTCCGATGGCTCTCCCTCCAAATCCTATTACCCTGCCTGCGGTGTTTATAATCGGAAAAATTACGCGATTTCTGAATTTATCATAAAATTGCCCGTTTTTTTCCGAAATCAGCCCCAGTTCCAAAAGGATTTTTTCTTCTACGCCCTTTTCTTTAAAAAAACGGTACAGGCTGTTCCATGTATCGTCGGCATAACCGATTCCGAATTTTTTCAGGGTGGAATCTTCAATCCCCCTCTTTTTCATGTACGTATAGCCTGCATTTTTCGATTCGGTAAAACTCCGGTAAAAAAATCTGGCGGCTTCTTTATTTATCTCATAATATTTTTCCCGGTCTTTGTCTTCGGTTCCGCTTTGTTTTATGGTAATGCCGTTTTCCCTCGCCAGCTTTTCGACTGCTTCCGGAAATTCCAAATGATAGTACCTCTGGGCGAATTGGATTACGTCTCCGGTTTCTCCGCACCCAAAACAGGTAAAAATTTGCTTTTGCTCGGAAACCACGAAGGAAGGTGTTTTTTCATTGTGGAAGGGACAGCAGCCTTTATAGTTCGTCCCGGCTCTTTTCAGGGGGACAACCTTGGCGATCTCGTCTACGATATTTATGCTTGCTTTCAGTTCCTCTACGCTGGAATGATTAAAACGACCCATTTTCCGCTCCGTACAAAAGTTATGACTTCCAGTCTTATGTAAGTCCTATGTACTTATATACGAGGCGCGTGGGCCGTTTCCTTTTTTTATAGAAAAAAATGTCGAAAATAATGAAAAAAATTTGCGAAAACTTTATTTCCAGCCTTTCGGTACGAACAAATCCGTGTAGGTGGCAAGGGCGAATCGGTCCGTCATGCCGGCGACGTAGTCCTTTACCGCCTCGTTTTTGCCGTCCCGTGCCGCAATTTCCTTCATGTCCTCCGGAAGCTGGTCGATATTGTTGATAAAATAATCGTACAGAGAGCTGATTACCACTTCCACCTTGTTCAAATCCTCTTCCCGCTTTACCTTATTACTTTTATAGACGTTTGCAAACATAAAGGTCCTGAGAGAATCCAGGCTCTCCTTGTACGCCGGGCTTTGATAAATGCGATCCTTCCCGTCGCTGTTTTCGATAACGTCAACCACCATGTTGTTTATCCGCTGGCGGTGGGTTTTCCCGAAAACCCGAAGCGCTTCCTTTGGCAAATCTTCCGCAGAAATCACGCCGCTTCTTATGGCGTCGTCGATGTCGTGGTTGATATAGGCAATCCTGTCGCTGATTTTTACGATCTGCCCCTCTAAGGTGAAAGGCATAACGGGACCGGTGTGATTGACAATTCCGTCTCTGACTTCCATGGTAAGGTTCATTCCCCGTCTCGACTGGGTGGACTCGATGACGTCCGCAACCCTGAGACTCTGAACGTTATGCTCAAAACCGCCGGGGTGGATTTTGTTCAGCACTTCCTCCCCGTTGTGTCCGAAAGGGGTGTGTCCCAGGTCGTGCCCCAAGGCGATGGCTTCGGTCAAGTCCTCATTAAGATTCAGCGCCCTTGCGATGGTTCTTGCAATCTGGGAAACTTCGATGGTATGGGTAAGTCTCGTCCGAAAATGATCTCCCTCCGGTGCCAAAAATACCTGAGTCTTGTGCATAAGTCTTCTGAAGGCTTTGGAATGGATAATACGGTCTCGGTCCCTTTGAAAATCGGTTCTTATCTCGCATTTTTCTTCAGGGAAGATCCTGCCCTTTGACTCGGCGCTTTTTGCGGCTCTTTCCGATAAAATTTCAAATTCCCGTTCTTCCA
>CAVHEY010000092.1:0-6380 GCA_963635155.1 Bacteroides stercoris | reverse complement strand
AACACAAGAAGCGTTACTGGACAGAAGAGCGGGCGAAGGCGCAGCCCTTCAAGGCTTATGCGCTGAACGCAAAAATCGTGATCAATCAATTCCTGAACAAGCGGTGATTTACTTATTCGTTAGTGCTTGTAGGGCTTGCGTCGCTGATCGTTTCGATTAGACGCAAGTAACGGAAAACCGCCAAACATTGCGTTTGACGGTTTCATTGAACTATTCGACGGAACCGCCCTACCAAAAGCGGTAATCCTTTTTCTATCCTTATACTACACTAC
Source organism: Bacteroides stercoris (assembly GCA_963635155.1). GTDB lineage: Bacteria > Bacillota > Clostridia > Peptostreptococcales > Anaerovoracaceae > CAG-238. The sequence continues at coordinate 6,108 of CAVHEY010000092.1, read as the reverse complement.
TCGCCGCAGAATGTCAACGGTGTTTTTTATTCTCACCATTTACGCCGCCTTTACCTCGCTAAATCGGTCAATTGTTTTGTTCAAAAAAAGTGTTTTTTTCCAGAAACACTTGAAAAGAAAAGCCGATATGTTATCATGTAGTGTGAATTCAGATTACATTCTATTTATACTTACGAGGTGAACAAAAATGGAACATAACAAGAAATTGGTTATTGATCCAAAATGGTGCAAGGGCTGCGGCATTTGCGTTGAGTTTTGTCCCAAACACGCGCTTGGAATGAAGCACGAGAAAGTGGAGATAACGGACGCCGCGGCTTGTATTATGTGCGGGCTTTGCGAGCTACGCTGCCCGGACTACGCAATTTATATCGAGGAGGAGGCAGAATAATGGCTAAAAGATTTCAACTGCTGCAAGGCAACGAAGCCGTTGTGGAGGGAGCGATCGCCGCGGGAATGCGCTTTTATGCGGGTTACCCGATTACCCCGTCGACAGAAATTGCAGAAAGAAGTGCGGTAAGACTTCCCCAGGTAGGCGGAAAGTTCATACAGATGGAAGACGAAATCGGCGGTATCGCCGCGGCTCTGGGAGCCTCCGTCGCAGGACTAAAAGCGATGACGGCAACATCGGGTCCGGGATTTTCGCTGAAACAAGAAAATATCGGTTACGCTGCAATCGCAGAAATCCCCATCGTCATCGTTGACGTGCAGAGAGAGGGTCCCTCCACGGGACTTCCCACATCGCCGTCTCAGGGCGACCTTATGCAGTCAAAATGGGGGACGCACGGAGATCACCCTGTCATCGTAATTTCTCCGTCATCGGTTCAGGAATGTTACACCGAAACCGTAAGAGCCTTTAACATGGCGGAGCGTTTCCGCGTTCCCGTTATCTTCCTCATGGACGAGATTATCGGGCATCTGAGAGAGGGCTGCGAGATGATTCCCGCCGAGGAGCTTACGATTTCCAACCGAAGAATCGACCGCAAATTTAACGGAACCCTGGCGTATGCGGTTCAAGAAGGCAACTACGTGCCGGAATACGCGCCATTCGGCGAAGGTGACCATTTCAACGTGACGGGACTTTTCCACGACCTTGACGGATTTCCCACAAACGACAACGGTATCACCGACAGCCAGGAAAGAAGACTTCTTGACAAAATCAGAATGAGACGGGACCGTATCGAAAAATGGGAAGAAGCAGGCTGCGACGATTGCGAAACGCTGATTATCTGCTTTGGCGGCACCGCAAGGGCGGTGGAAGGCGCCATTGAAGAATCCCATAAATTTGACTTTATCAAACTCGGAATGTTCAGACCGATTACGGTATGGCCGTTCCCGGAGGAAGCCCTGCTTAAAGTCATCAAAAATAATAAACATTTAAGACAGATTATCGTCGCCGAACATAACGACGGTCAAATGCTCCTTGAAGTTCAGAGAGTTGTTGAGGGCAGAGTTCCGGTGGCTTTCCTGGGAAAAATCGACGGCACCACCATTACCCCTGCCGAGGTACTCAAAAAAGTAAAGGAGGAATATTGATATGCCAAGCAAATTGATTGAAAAAACGCTGCGTGTTAACAGACTTCCCCATATTTGGTGCCCGGGCTGCGGTCACGGAATCCTCATGAGAGATGTGGCGCAAGCCATCGAAAACTGTAACCTTGACCCGGACAAGGTGGTCATCGTTTCCGGAATCGGCTGCTCCTCCAGAGCCGCAGGATATATGAACTTCAACACGCTCCACACCACCCACGGCAGAGCCATCGCTTTCGCCACCGGGGTAAAGCTTGCAAATCCGGAGCTTACGGTTATCGTAATCACGGGAGACGGAGACGCCACCGCCATCGGCGGAAACCATCTCATTCACGCTTGCCGAAGAAATATAGACCTTACGGTTATCATATTTAACAACAATATCTACGGAATGACCGGGGGACAGTATTCGCCTACCACCCCTCACGGGGAAAAGGGAACCACAGCCCCTTACGGAAACATCGACTATAACTTTGATATTCCGAAGCTGGCAGAGGCTGCCGGCGCAACCTTTACGGGAAGATGCACCGCCTACCACGCGCCCCAGGCCATCAAGCTCATCGAAGCCGGAATCAAACACCACGGATTTTCCCTCATCGATGGGGTATCCGTTTGCCCTACCTACTACGGGCGTAAAAACAAAAAAGGCGATTCCGTAAAGATGCTTTCCTGGCAGAGGGACGTTGCGGTGGACGTTAAAAAGGCGAAGACCATGTCCTCTGAGGAACTGGCAGGGAAAATGGTCATCGGAGAACTTTCAAGGGACGAGAGCAAAGAGGAATACACGGATATGTATTTAAAGATCATTGACAAGGTCGGAGGTGGCAAATAATGGCAAAGACAGAAATCAGAATGACAGGCTCGGGAGGTCAGGGCGTTATCATGGGAACGATTATCCTTGCCGAAGCCGCTTTTGAGGACGGAAAACAGGTGGTTCAGTGCCAAGCCTACGGACCGGAAGCAAGGGGCGGTTCTTCAAAGGCGGAGACCATCATTTCCGACGAAAAAATCACCTATACAAAGGTTTTGCTGCCGGATCTCTTGCTTTCCCTCACACAGGTTTCCCTGAACAAATATATCGGAAGCCTGAAGCCGGACGCAATTTTGGTGGTAGATTCGGAAATTACGGTTCCCGAAGAGGTGGAAAAAACCCACAAGGTCTACAAGCTTCCGATTCTTGAAAGCGCCACAGAGGTCATCAAAAACCATATGTCCGCAAATATCATTTCTGTGGGGGTCGTAAATCAGCTCATGGGCGTTGCCTCTCAGGAAGCGGTTGAAAAAGCCGTTTTAAACCACGTTCCAAAGGGTACGGAGGAAACAAACCTAAAGGCGCTGCACTACGGCGAAAAGCTTGCAAGAGAGTATCAATTCTAGTATGCCAAAGGCTGCCGAATCCGGCATAAAAAGTCGGATAAGGGCAGCCTTTCGCTGTAATATAGGAGCAATAAAATGAATTTTGTACGCGAAGTTATCTTCTTGGCTGCGGTCTCCTAGGAGGCTCGCAGCACGGGTCTTCTCTGACGTCCTCGCAACAAGGCTCATAGCACGGACGGCAGGAGGAACCTTGGCAATCGCAGCTTTCGTCAGTTTCATCAGAGGCTTCTCCGCAGTTTTCCTCGGTATCCGACGGTCTTATCTGCTTCGGGAAAAGGGTCGGGAAGGTTGTGCAAACCGCGTTTTGCTGAGATTCCACCGACACGAAGCCTGTGGAAAGCACGCAAAGCTGCACAGGTACGACGATTTTCTTTTCGCAGGTCACGCAGATGGCAATGATCAGATTTCCGCTTACATTACCCGCAGAATCGATACAAAGATCCCTGCCGTAGTTGTTGGTCGCAAGTCTCGCCTCGCAGGCGGAATTGCAGAATTCCGTAAATCTCGGAAGAAATGCGGTATCAACGGTGGACGGCATACAGATTTCGAAGAAGTTCGTAAGTACCAGCGGCTGATTTGCCTCAGCAATATTTACATCGGCGCATATGGTGAATACCGATTCGCATCCGCAGCTGTCGGCAAGGAGCAAATCAAGCTCGATGATGACATTGCCGGTAATCGTAATGTTTTGCGTTCCGAAAATCGGGGTTCCCATGCACCGGTCGTCACATTCTCCGGTTTCGGCATATAACAGTTTTTCCGAAAAGTTTCCGTCGGCGCCCACCACGGTGAGTTCGTCGCCGTTACCGTTTCTCAGGAAAGTCGCACCGGAAATCGTGGTGTTAACGTCCAGTTTTAAATTCGTAGGATCGTCTACATTGTTAGGGTTAAAGCTCCGCCTGCATCTGATATCTATGACTCGTTTTACTCTGTGACCTGCGGGAATGGACGGGCTGAACGCCTGATTTTGAACTGTTTTCATGCCTTGAAGATGCACGAGTACCGCATCGTAGACCTTTTGCACATAAATCGGTTCGGAAACCACGCTGCTCAAATCACCGTCAAATTCGCAGAGGACATTGGAGTTACAGCAATTTTGATAGAGGTCTTGGGATACTCTTCCACCAAAGCAGCTCATAAATATACCTCCTTATAATCAATATCTTTTCCTTCTTACTATATGATTTTTCCATAAAGTGTGTTACAATAAAGGAGTTATTTTATTTAGGGCAGGTAGAAAATGAATAAAACTGGAATAGGAATCGCAATTTCGATATTATTCGGATTTTGTCTTATCATATGGGCGACGGACTCGGTTGGCGCATCCTTCGGAAAACTCGGAGAAAACATAGCGCTGGGGCTTGTCGCGGTGGTTTTGATAATCGGACTCATAAGGGCAAGAAAGGAGAGCAGGAAAAAATGAGCAATATCAAGGTCAGAAAGCTGGATTGCGGCGTTCGCGTCGTAATGGAAAAAATAGATTACGTGCAGTCGGCGTCTTTCGGGGTATGGGTACGTGCCGGGGCGGTCAACGAAACCGAAAAAAATGCGGGAGTGTCCCACTTTATCGAGCATATGATGTTCAAGGGAACGGAAAAACGAAACGCAAGGCAGATCGCCGAGGACATCGACCGAATCGGCGGACAGATCAACGCTTTCACCGGCAAAGAGGCGACCTGCTATTACGTTAAGACCATCGGCTCCAACCTCTATAAAGGGGCGGAGGTCATTCTGGATATGCTGACGGAATCGGTATTCGACAAGGTTGAAATGGGCAAGGAACGCAAGGTCATCTGCGAAGAAATCAAGATGATCGAAGACCAGCCCGACGATTTGGCGCACGATACCGTCACGGAGCTGCTGTTTAAGGGAAGTCCGCTGGGTAAGAGCATCATCGGAACCCCCACGTCCCTTAAGAGCATATCGAGAAATGTTCTGGTGAAGTACAAAGAAGAACAATATGTGAGAGATTCCATCGTTGTGTCGGTGGCAGGAAATTTTGACGAAGAGGAATTTTGCGACTTTATTGCCGGTAAGTTCGACTCCATGGCGCAGTCCAAGCAGGTGCCGGCTTACGAAAGAAAAGAATACGGTCGGAGCTTCAAGGTGATGGTAAAGGATATTCAGCAGTCCCACATCTGCCTCGCCACAAAAGCCCTTTCGCTGGGAGACGGGAGAATCTACGCGCTTCAGGTTCTTAACAATATCATGGGCGGTAGCATGAGCTCTCGGCTTTTCCAAAACATCAGAGAAGAAAAGGGTCTGGCGTACAGCGTCTATTCCCTGACCAGTTCTTTTTCCACGGAAGGATATTATCTCATCTATGCGGGAGTCGGTCACGATAAAATAAAAGATGCCCTTGCCGGAATCCGTGAAGAATTGGCGATTCTGGAAAAAGAGGGAGTTACACGGGACGAACTTTCCATGGCAAAGGAGCAGCTAAAGAGCAGCTTTATCTTCAGTCAGGAAAACGTTGCAAGCCGTATGTTTGCAAACGGAAAAAACGTGACGCTCCTTGACCGGACCTATTCCCCGGAGGAAATCATAGCGGAGATCGACAGGGTCAGCCCGGAAGACATAGAAGAAATAAAGAAACTCATTTGCGCCCCGGAGCTTTACACAGGGGTTGCGGTGACGAACAAGAGATTTGATTGGAGAAACGTATGGAAGTAAAAATCGTAAGCAGGGGCGGCGAAGTCCCTACCTATGCCACGGCAGGCTCCTCCGGAGCGGATTTGAGAGCGTATATCGACGAGCCGATTACCTTGGCGCCGGGAGAAAGACGCCTTGTGCCAACGGGGCTTTTCGTTGAAATTCCGCAGGGAATCGAGGCTCAGATAAGAGCCCGTTCGGGGCTTGCAATCAAACATGGTATCGGGCTTGTCAACGGCGTGGGAACCGTTGACAGCGACTATCGGGGAGAATGGAATATTCCCCTGATCAACTGGGGCGATCAGCCTTACACGATCCAAAACGGGGACCGAATCGCTCAGGTTATTTTTTCAAGATATGAAAAGGCGGATTTTACCGTGGTATCCGAGATAAGCCAAACTGAGCGGGGCGCCGGGGGCTTCGGGCACACGGGAATAAAATAAATTGATTTTTAAGGCGAGGTAAGAGGTGAAGTAAAATGTTACTCAGAAAAGAATTGGAAGAACGGGAATTTGAAATTTTATCGGAAAGAGCCGCAAAAAGCGCCGAGTC
>CAVHEY010000091.1:0-6402 GCA_963635155.1 Bacteroides stercoris | reverse complement strand
ATTGCAAGAAAGGAGTTTCGTGTATGTTTCAGCTTGACTTGAAAAGCCGAAAATCCATCTATGAGCAGGTGATTGACAATCTGAAAGAGCTTATCATGACCCGGGCGCTTGCTACAGACGAAAAGCTGCCCTCGGTCCGAGAGCTTTCGAAGACCATAACCGTCAATCCAAACACCGTCCAAAAGGCATATCGAGAGCTTGAACGGCAAGGATATGTTTACACCACAAACGGAGTGGGGACCTTTGTGGCAGACATCGACGGCGTTCGTCCGGACGCGAAAGAACTGGAACTTGCAAAAGCCAAGTTTAGCGACGATTTTCGTCAATTTCTCTTCTTGGGGCTTAGTTTTGAAGAGGCAAGGAACGTGGCTTTGGGTATTATGGAAGAAAGGAGGCCGGCAAATGATTAAACTTCAAAATGTCACAAAGCGCTTCGGGGACTATATAGCGCTGGACGACTTTAGCCTGACGGTACCAAAGGGGTCGGTCTACGGACTGATGGGACTTAACGGCGCGGGAAAAACCACCATCATCAAACACCTTGCGGGGTATCTGGTGCAGGATACGGGACTGGTTACCATTGACGATGAAGAGGTTCTCAGCAACGAAAACGTCAAGAGAAAAACCGCCATCATTCCCGACGAGTTGTTCTTTTTCCGGGGATATTCCCTTACGGAAATGGGGAAATATTATAAGCGGATCTATCCGGACTGGAATGAAGAGCGATTTCGGGAAATGATCGAAGATTTCGGGCTGAATGCGAAAGCAAATCTCGGGAAATTTTCAAAGGGAATGAAAAAGCAGGCGGCGTTTTGCCTTTCCATGGCTACCATGCCCGACTATCTCATTCTTGACGAGCCTGTGGACGGACTGGATCCTATCGTGCGCCACAAGCTCAGACGCTATATCATGGACGATGTTGCCGACAGGCAGCTGACGGTGCTGGTTTCCTCCCACAATGCGAAGGAAATGGAGGACATCTGCGACTACATCGGTATCATCGCAGGAGGCAAGATGATTTTTGAGGGTAACCTTTTGGAGCTGATGCCAACCTCCATCGAGGAAATATTTATCGAAAAGCTGGGAGGTGAACGCAATGAAAAATAAAAGTTTGTTTGCGCTTTCCCCTGCCCTTATCATAGAAAACTTCAAAATGTACTGGTACATTCCGGTGCTTTCGCTGGTGCTGTACTTTTTCGGCGGGATTTTTCCGATTATCGTCAACTACGATGATCTGTACAAGATCAGCAGCACGATTTCGCAAAACTTTCAAAATCTCAGCTGGGTATTTTTGCCGATGCTGTTTTTCGTGCCCCTGGTCGCTGCCTGCGTGATGATGAGCTTTTTCCACAGGGGGGATCGGGCTTTTGCGCTGCATTCCCAGCCCTACAGCAAGTCGCGGCTTTTTAACTCCCAGATTTTCACCGGCTGGCTGATGTGCATGATTCCGCTTCTTGTGATGACCCTGCTTTATCTCCTGCTGATGAAAGATGTTACGCCGGATACAAGCTCCTCATCCTTTTATATCGTTGCAACCGAAAATGTCTACACAAGCGCCGCCGTATTCGGCTGGCTGGGAGACTCCGTTGTTACCATGACCTTCTTCTACGGAATGTTCGTATTTGCGGGCTGCCTGGTGGGAACCGGCGTTATGCAGCTTTTGATTTCCGGCGTGTTCTTTGTGATCGTGCCGGCGATGATTTTCATCATCAATGCGTTCTGCGAAACCTTCCTGCTGGGATATGTGGGAATGAGCGATTTTATGGAAACTCTGATGTGCGATGCAAACCCGGTTATCCGAATCATCGTAGGCTGGGGAGAGGACCCGGGAATCGGGCTGGAGATGAAGTATCTGGCAGCGGCGGTGGCTATGCTGGTTCTCGCCCGTTTTGCTTACGGCAGGGCTAAGCTGGAAAGAGTCGGAGATGCGATGATTTTCAGGCTTACGGAGGAAATCATCACCTACCTCATCACTTTTATGGGAATGACTACCTTCGGCTGGATCCTCTACGGTATTACGGACGAAAAAAAATCCATGCTGGTTCTGGGTATGCTTGTGGGGGCCTTGGTGACCTTCCTTGTCGTGAAGATCATTATCGCCAAGTCCGTGAAGGTTTTCAATAAGCAAAATCTCACTTCGCTGTGCATCTATATTCTGATCGCAGCGCTGTTTACCGGCTTTACGGTATTCGATCTGGGGGGCTTTGCAAAACGGCTTCCCGGCGAAAATAAGATTCAGTCGGTAAAGCTGGAAACCTCCACCTTTTGGTACGCCTCTTCTTCCACTTATATGTACAGCACCGACGGTTCCGGTGTCCTGGCGAATCCTGTATATTCAACGGATCCGGAGGTTATCGCCGCTATGACGGAGCTGGAAAAGTATATTGTGGAAAATGACCTTTGCGCTTCAAATGCCGTTACCATGGAGGATTCCGCTTCGGAGGAACCGGAGCCGATTCGGGAGAATGCCACCTTTGAATATAAGCTGAAAAACGGTACGAAATTTAAGCGGGGCTATTATTTCACCCTGGACGAAACCAGCAAGGCGCTGATCAACAAAATCGTAGCTTCCGATGATTGGAAATCCCTGTTTATCGGTGCAGACAAGATCAACCTTTCGCGGTTTGAGAGCGCAACCATCGAAACCTATTCCCTCACCGCCGATTCCTATGCCGACCAGCAAAGGAAAATTTCCATCAGCCGCGATGATGTGGAAAAGCTGGTGACCGCAAGAGATGAGGACTTCAAGGTGATGGACTACTACGATATGTGCGAGCTTATCGACAATCGGGATGCTCACCAGCTTTTCGGTGTAAGTATCTGCGTCAACCTGCAAACCCCTGTTTTAGATAGGAAAACCGGGAAAAGAATCGGGGCGCAGCAGTCCGATACGCTTACTATCGGCTTTGATGTTATGAAAGAGGACAAAAATACCCTTGCATGCCTACAGGAAATCGGTGTAAGATAGCAGGTATGAAGAGAGAATATTATTATGAAACAATTTTAATCGGTGCGGGCGCAGGCGGTCTCTTCTTCGGAGCCGCCTGCCCTGCTTTGGGGGAAGTTTCGGGGAAAGGTTCCGAAGAAACTTCCGGCGCAAATTGCGGTTTTTGCTCCGGTGCAAATTCGGGAGCAATTTGCGCTGCAGGCGGCGGGCAAAGGCTGCTGATTCTGGAAAAGACAAATAAAATCGGAACGAAGCTGCTGATGAGCGGTGCCGGTCAGTGCAATATCACCCACGGAGGCTCCATCAAGGATTTTTTGAGTCATTACGGTGACGGGGGAAAGCAGATTCGTACCTTGCTGTACAGGCACAATAATTCGGAGCTTGTGGACTTTATGCAGGAGCTTGGGGTCAGGTGCGCGGAGCGCGAGGACGGGAAGGTGTTCCCGTCCTCGCTGAGCGCCGCCGAGGTTCGGCAGGCGCTCCTGCGCCGATGCCAGCAAAACGGCGTCAAGATCCAAAAGGGCGCTGAGGTCGTGGCGATTTCGCCCCTTTGCGGGACCGCCGTTTTGGACAAGGAAGGCGCAGGCTCCGCGGGGTGCTTCGAAGCTTCCGAAACTGTTGGCTTCGAAGCGGACTCTTGCGGGCTGAACAAAGCCAAGGACTCCGTGACAACTTCCGGGGTCGGCGGGCGGGCTTCGGGCTTCGAAGCTGGCAAAACCGTTGGCTTCGAAGCGGACTCTTGCGGGCTGAACAAAGCGATGGATTCTGCGGCAACTTCCGGGGTCGGCGGGCGGGCTTCGGGGGCTGAGGCTGGCGAGACTTGCTTTCACGGCGGGGCTGGGGCGCGCTTTCGCCTTCTGACTTCCGGGGGCGAAAGCTACACTTGCAGCAACTTGGTGGTCGCCGCCGGCGGCGCTTCCTACCCCACCACAGGCTCCGATGGGTCGCTGCTGCAAGTGTTGCGGCGTGACCTGCCGAAGCTTGGGGTCACGCCGCTGCGCCCCGCCCTGGCTCCGGTTTTCGTGGAAAACTACCCCTTCGCCGCCCTCTCCGGCATGGGCTTTCACGATGTCGAAATAAAAATTTTTGAGTCGAAAACAAAAAAGAGCAGAAAGCTTCCTCACCCTTGCGGCGACTTGCTTTTGACCCACAAGAATTTTTCCGGACCGGTGATTTTGAACAATTCCCGCTATATTTTTGCCGGCTGCGGGCTTGAAATCAATTTCGTTTTCCCGTATACTGTTACTGATATGATTTCTCAGATGAAGCGGGATTTTCCGAAAAATCACAGGAGGATTTCCACTTACATCGGGGAAACCTATGTATTGCCGAAAAAATTTGTTGCGGAAGTTTTGGCTCATGCCGGCATCGAGGACAAGCCCGCCTCCGGACTCAGCGGAAAGGAAATCACACAAGCCGCCGAGCGTTTTGCGAGGGCACGTTTCAGCGTTTCGGGCACCGGCGGTTTCGGCACGGCGATGGCAACAGCAGGGGGAGTTTCCCTTGACTCTGTTTCCCTTTCCGATATGCAAAGCAAACCATATCCCGGACTTTATTTTATAGGGGAGGTTCTGGATATTGACGGCGATACCGGCGGCTACAATTTGCAGCTTGCCTACTCTACCGCCCGAACCGCGGCGGAGAACATTTTCTTGGCAAAATAAGATTTACAAACAGGAGTATGAGATGAAGAAACGGATTTTGAGATTTATTTCCACCGCGCTTGCCGCGGCGCTTATGATGGCGGCATTTCCGGCAGACCTTGCCTTCGCGGCACTTTCCGAGGTGAATAGCCCGGCGCAGGTTACCTCGTTCAAGTCTACCGAGAATTTCGAAAAGGAATATGTCAGAGCCTACGTCACCGACGATACGGTTCTCAAAATAAACTACAAAACGCCTCTCGAAACCACTCTTTTCAGGGTTTCTCTCTATCGCGTAGGGGAAAACAAGGGCGATATCGACCTTGACATCTTCGTGGACGCGGTTCAAAGCTACGCCGCAGACGGCACGCTCCTCTACGGCTTTACCTACTATCTGGACATGGAGCGCTTTGACGTTCCTAACGGATATTACAACCTTTACCTGAGACGGTGCGCCACAGCAGCAGACGCCGAAACCCAAAATTACAAATCCAGCGGCGTCCTCTACAAGAACATGGAAATCAAGGTGACCGGCGGCAAGGTGAAAATCCTCCGCTACAAGGACGTCCTGGAATACAATCAATATATCAAGAACATCGGCGCCCTTTACAGCACCGACCGGTATCTGGACAACACCCTCGAAGATATCCGTTTTGTGCTGCGAAACCCTGCCACCAACGTCTACGCGGAAATGACTGCGAGCAAGATTTCCTACATCAAGACAATTTCGGACCGCATAACCCAGGGGGCTGCTTCGGACTACGAGAAGCTTCAGAAGATCTATGAGTACACGGCGAAGAACTTTTACTACGATTCCGTGGCATACTCGACCCACTCCTACCAATATGCGGATCCTTACGATAATATATATAATTACGAAAACGGGCTCAGCAGTGCCAACAGCATTTCCGGGCGCGTTCACACCACCTGTCAGGGCTTCTCGGCAATTTACCTTGCCCTTGCCCGGGCGCAGAACATTCCGACCCGTTTCGTCTACGGGCACAGGCTTGCCGTGCCTTCCAATGACTGGCTCACAGAGGATAATATCGATGTTCGGGACCACTGGTGGACGGAATCCTATGTAAACGGCAGATGGATTTTTGTGGATCCAACCGTAGGCACCACCAACAAATACAACAAGACCACCGGCGTGTGGACCTATACGGGGCTTACGAACTACACCTATTTTGACGCCTCCGAGGAACAGGTTGCCACCAGCCATGTGTACATGAACATCTATCCGGATTACCGAGCCGGCAAATACATCGACGACGAGTACGAAATGAACCTGTTGCGGGAGTTTTTCGCCCAGACCATCGGAACGACGGGCACCACCAACGGCACCAAGATGAACGCAAGCTATTCGCCTTACGACACTTCCACCTGGGGTGACGGGACAAAATCCCACTTCATGACAAACGGACGGGGAAAAACAAGCCAAATCCAGTGGAGCAACAAGGGCTTTACCGGGGCGCTGAACCTGCCGGGCTTCACAAAGATGACCCTTTTCTCCTCCCATGGCAATCAGTACGAAACGGCAAACCTTTCGGGCTCCCCTGCCCTTAAGAGCGTTTACCTGCAAAATAACAAGCTGACCGATGTTGACCTTTCGGACTGCTACAAGCTGAGCTATGTCAGGGCGCAGAACAATCCGATGAAAAATCTTTCGATCTATGTAAACGGCACAAACCGGACCTTTACGGCGGGAGAAAACGGAACATTCTATTTCACCCTGGACACCCGCTATACAAACAGCAGCTTTTCCCTCTACTCGAAGCCTGCCATCGGCTACAAGCTGGGGGGCGTTTACAGTAC